>RFYV01000038.1 GCA_009921265.1 Betaproteobacteria bacterium
CTTTGCTTTGAATAAAATTACCCATGGCCTGAACACGATCATCTCGCATATACCAGTGGCCACGCGCGTCCAAGCCCAGCCATCCTGTACAGGCGGGGACGTTGGGCCATTTGGCCATGGCTTGTTGAACAATGTCATCCATATATTTTTAAATGCTTTGAAACCATCGCATTACTGCTTGCGGCATAGCTAAAACATCGCCTGCAAATTCACCTTGTACAAAACCCACATGTCCGCCCGTGCGCGGTTGCCACAACTCAACATCTTGACTCACTTCTTGTACCTTTGGCAAGCTATGCGCGGGTATGAATGGATCGTTTTTTGCATGAATCACCAAACTGGGCAAAACTATATTGTGCATGTGTGGCTTAGCGGATGCTTTTGTCCAATAGTCTTGCGTATTTTTATAACCATGCAACGGTGCTGTAAATACATTGTCAAAGTCGTACAAATCTTTTGCGCGCATCAATTGTTCACGATCAAATAAATTGGGAAATTGTTTGAGTTTTTGTAATGCGCGTGGCTTCATGGTCCGCAAAAACCACGGTGTGTATATATACCTGTTGATGCCTTGGCCAATCGCCTGGCCGCTACTGTACAAATCCAAGGGTGAGCACACCGCACTTGCACCTCTCAGATATTGATGTGCGCTTGCACCCGACTCTTGCACCCATCGCATCAAAGCGTTTCCTCCTAATGAAATACCCACCGCATATTTAGGGCCGGCATGGTGGTGGTGTATTTGTTCCATCATCCAATGTATTTCTTGGTAATCGCCCGAGTGATAGGCGCGAGGTGCCAAATTGATTTCGCCACCACATCCTCTGAAATGCACAACTGCTATTTGCCACTGTTGTAGTTGTGCGATATGCGCAAATGCTTTGGCGTAGTGGCTTTGAGACGAACCTTCTAAACCATGAAACAAAATTAACAATGGACTACTTTTATTACTGTTATCTAACCAATCCACATCAATGAAGTCTTGGTCAGGTGTTATCCATCTTTGCCTGCGCCATGCAATGCTACTCAATCCAGTTTTTGCAAACAACGACGCGTGAATGGTTTGTAAATGGCCGCCCGGTAACCATCGCGGCGCTTGGTAATCCCACTGATTCAATGCAGAACGGGCGGGCTTTGCGCCGCTTCGTGAATTTCTTTGGCGCTACCAGGCGTTGCGTGATGGGCCACGAGTCGCCAACCTTGTGGTGTGCGTTGATACACATTTGTTGCAATGACAAAGGCCACTTGTTTACCTTCTGGAATTGGAATTTCAATTCTTTCGATGAGGTTGTGCATGGCACTGGTGAGCGACTCCACTTTGTGGACGCGTTCGGGTTGTGCCGCAATGACGCCATTGGTAAACATGCTTTCAAACGAAGCTTTGATCGCGTCAGCACCGATGATTCGCGGACCACCTGGATGCACACAAACTATTTCTTCGTCGTCAGACCAACACGACATGAGTTTATCGATATCGCCTTTTTGTAAGGCTTCGTAAAACATGGCTTCAATTTCGTCTGGAGATCCGCCAAGTGTTGCGGCTCTAAATTTGGCTTTGGTCATGGTGTGGATTGTTCCTCTATCTGCAAAAAATAAAAACCCCGTCAGTTTCCTGTCGGGGTTTGATTGCTTGGGTGAATTCCACTTACTTTTTACTGCGATATCTGCGCAATGCGGCCAACTCTGCAACCAATACAGAAAGTTCTGTTTGCGTTTTGGCCAAGTCCATTTCGCCTGTTGCGTTTTTGAGCGCCTCTTCTGCGCGTTGTTTGGCTTCGTTGGCTTTTTCCTCGTCCAAATCTTCGCCACGCACTGCCGTGTCTGATAACACTGTGACGCGATCGGGTTGTACTTCAAGAATGCCGCCCGCAACAAATACAAATTCTTCTGTTCCATCTGCAGCTTGTATGCGAACGGATCCTGGGCGAATACGCGTGATGAGTGGCGTGTGGCGTGGATAAATGCCAAGCTCGCCTTCTTCTCCAGGTAGAGCCACAAATTTGGCTTCACCCGAGAAGATCAGCGCTTCTGCACTGACCACATCAACATGAATGGTGCTCATGGTGTTGCCTTAAATTTTCTTGGCTTTTTCGAATGCTTCGTCAATGGTGCCAACCATGTAGAAAGCTTGCTCGGGCAAGTGATCGCACTCACCGCTTGCAATCATCTTGAAGCCGCGAATGGTTTCTGCCAATGAAACGTATTTGCCTGCTGTGCCTGTGAACACTTCAGCAACGTGGAAAGGCTGTGACAAGAAGCGTTGAATTTTACGAGCGCGAGCAACGGTGAGTTTGTCTTCGGGAGCCAACTCGTCCATACCCAAAATCGCAATGATGTCGCGCAATTCTTTGTAACGTTGCAATGTGCCTTGAACTGCACGCGCTGTGTGATAGTGCTCTTCACCCACAACCAATGGGTCCAGCTGACGGCTGGTGGAGTCCAACGGATCCACCGCTGGGTAGATTCCCAAAGAAGCGATGTCGCGGCTCAACACAACGGTGGAGTCCAAGTGAGCAAATGTTGTTGCTGGTGACGGGTCGGTCAAGTCATCGGCTGGCACATATACGGCTTGAATCGAAGTGATGGAACCCACTTTGGTAGAGGTAATACGCTCTTGCAAACGACCCATTTCTTCGGCCAATGTAGGCTGGTAACCCACCGCTGAAGGCATACGACCCAACAACGCAGATACTTCGGTACCCGCCAATGTGTAGCGATAGATGTTGTCCACGAAAAACAACACGTCTTTTCCTTCGTCACGGAATGATTCGGCGATGGTGAGACCTGTGAGCGCAACGCGCAAACGGTTGCCTGGAGGCTCATTCATCTGACCGTAAACCATAGCTACCTTTGATTCACCAAGGTTCTCGAGGTTGACAACGCCTGAGTCTGCCATCTCGTGATAGAAGTCGTTACCTTCACGTGTACGCTCACCCACACCCGCAAACACGGACAAGCCGCTGTGCGCTTTAGCAATGTTGTTAATGAGTTCCATCATGTTGACAGTTTTGCCCACACCCGCACCACCGAACAAGCCAACCTTACCGCCTTTGGCGAAAGGACAAACCAAGTCAATCACCTTAATGCCTGTTTCGAGCAGTTCTTGTGAAGGAGAGAGCTCGTCGTATGCAGGTGCTTTGCGATGGATCGATGCTGTTTGTGTTTGATCAACAGGTCCGCGCTCGTCAATAGGTGCGCCCAACACGTCCATGATTCGACCTAGGGTTGCTTTGCCGACGGGCACTGTGATGGCTGCACCAGTGTTGGTGACCATGATGCCGCGACGCAAACCATCGGATGTTCCCAACGCAATGGTACGAACAACACCATCGCCCAATTGTTGTTGCACTTCGAGTGTGAGTGCAGAGCCTTCGAGCTTGAGCGCGTCGTAAATTTTGGGCATGCGGTCGCGTGGAAATTCCACGTCCACAACGGCACCAATACATTGAACAATTTTGCCTTGAACGCCTACGTTCGCTTGATTAACTTGAGCCATTTCTTGTTTGCTCCAAAAATAAATGCTGGGTTACACCGCCGCCGCGCCAGCCACGATCTCAGAGAGTTCTTTCGTGATGGCTGCTTGACGGGTCTTGTTGTAGATGAGTTTGAGTTCGGCAATGACATTGCCTGCGTTGTCTGTGGCTGATTTCATCGCCACCATCCGTGCAGATTGCTCAGACGCCATGTTTTCTGCGACAGCTTGGTAAACCAATGCTTCCACATAACGATCGAGTAAATCATCAATCACACTTTTTGCATCGGGCTCATAGATGTAATCCCAACTGCCCACTGCGTGGTGTGTTTTGAGAACATCTGCCGACAAGGGCAAGAGCTGTTCAATCACAGGTTCTTGCTTCATGGTGTTGATGAATTTGGTGTAGCAAAGAAAAACAGAATTGACTTTGCCATCCGTATACGCATCAAACATGACCTTGATAGGGCCAATGATTTTGTCTAAGTGTGGTGTGTCGCCCAACTGCGTTACTTGTGCAATGACTGGAATGTTGGAACGATTCATAAAGCCCAAACCTTTGTTGCCAATTGCAACTGCTTGTGCAGACGTGCCTTCTGTATTTTCTTCACGCAATTTGTGTGTGAGTGCGCGCAACACATTGGTGTTGAGACCCCCACACAAACCTTTGTCAGTGGTGACCACAATGTAGCCAATGGATTTGGCATCATTGATTTCCATAAATGGATGCACGTACTCAGGATTGGCTTTGCCCAAATTGGAAGCAATCTGTTTGATTTTTTCTGCATACGGACGCGCCGCACGCATACGGTCTTGCGCCTTACGCATTTTGGACGCAGCCACCATTTCCATGGCCTTGGTGATCTTCTTGGTGTTTTCTACCGATTTGATCTTGCCGCGTATTTCTTTACCTGCTGCCATACATGGCTCCTTGAATGGTCAGGTCAAGCAAAAGTTTTTTTGAACGCTGCAACTGCGGCGGTCAATTCGGTTTCTGCATCTTTATCCATGGCTTTATCGGCCTCGAGTTTAGATATCAGAGTGGCGTGCTTGTCTTTAAGATAGGAGTGGAGTCCGGCTTCGAATGCCAACACTTTGTTAACAGCGATGTCGTCTACATAACCTTTGTTGACTGCAAACAATGTGGCGCCCATCATGCTTATTGACAAGGGGCTGTATTGCGCTTGCTTGAGCAACTCAGTAACGCGTGCACCGCGATCGAGTTGTTTGCGAGTCGATTCATCTAAGTCGGAGGCAAATTGAGCAAACGCAGCGAGTTCGCGGTATTGCGCTAAGTCGGTACGAATACCACCCGAGAGGTTTTTGACCAATTTGGTTTGCGCTGCACCACCCACGCGAGAAACAGAAATACCTGCGTTAATGGCGGGACGAATACCAGCGTTGAACAAAGATGTTTCTAAAAAGATTTGACCGTCTGTGATTGAAATCACGTTGGTTGGCACGAACGCAGAAACGTCACCCGCTTGCGTTTCAATGATCGGCAATGCGGTGAGTGAACCGGTTTTGCCTTTGACTTCACCTTTGGTGAAGTGCTCGACATAATCTGCATTAACGCGCGCTGCACGCTCGAGCAAACGGCTGTGCAAATAAAACACGTCGCCAGGATAGGCTTCGCGGCCTGGAGGGCGACGCAACAGCAATGACACTTGGCGATAGGCAACGGCTTGCTTAGATAAGTCGTCATAAATAATGAGCGCGTCTTGTCCGCGATCGCGGAAATATTCACCCATGGTGCAGCCCGAATACGCAGACACGTATTGCATCGCAGCTGACTCAGATGCAGAAGCCGCAACCACAATGGTGTAGTCCATTGCGCCAGCTTGTTCAAGCGAGCGAACCACGTTTTTGATGGAAGATGCTTTTTGTCCAATAGCAACATAAATACAGGTCATGTGTTGACCTTTTTGATTGATGATGGCATCAATCGCAACAGCTGTTTTACCTGTTTGACGATCGCCAATGATCAATTCGCGCTGACCACGTCCCACAGGAACCATCGAGTCGATGGACTTGAGACCCGTTTGCATCGGCTGGCTAACAGATTGACGCGCGATCACACCAGGGGCAACTTTTTCAATCACGTCGGTCATTTTTGCATTGATAGGGCCTTTGCCGTCGATGGGTTGACCCAATGCATTGACCACGCGACCAATGAGTTCGGGGCCAACAGGCACTTCAAGAATACGTCCTGTGCATTTGACAATGTCACCCTCGGAGATATGTTCATATTCACCCAAAATAACGGAGCCAACGGAATCACGCTCAAGATTGAGCGCCAAACCAAAGGTGTTATTGGGAAACTCCAACATCTCGCCTTGCATGACGTCACTCAAACCGTGAATACGACAAATTCCATCGCTCACGGAGATGACTGTTCCTTGGTTGCGAACGTTAGCACTGGGTGCCAAACCTTCGATACGGCTTTTGATCAGTTCTGAAATTTCTGCGGGATTGAGTTGCATGACTCTTTCCTTCTTCCTTTAATTGGCCAAGCACTTGAGCGACATGCTCAAGTGGTCAGCGCCACTTTCATATGTTCGAGGCGGGATTTGACGGAGGTATCGAGTACCTCGTCGCCCACCACAACGCGTATGCCTCCAATGAGTTGTGACTCCAACTCAACCGTGACATTTAACTTGCGACCAAAGCGTTTTTCAAGCACTTCTTTGGTTTGCGCCAAAACAGACGCATCCATGGGAAAAGCACTATAAATAACAGCTTCAGACTGCCCTTTTTCTGCGTTGTTAAGCGCGTGAAAAAGTTCTGCAATTTGAGACAACACCGAAATGCGATTGTTATCAATAACGGCATGCAAAAAATTGACGGCCTGCGGCGGCAAATTGGATTTAGCAACCTTGGATACCACATCAAAAACTTGATTGGCGGTGACCTTGGGGCTGTCAGCAAACTGCAAAAGCTGTGGATCTCCAGCAATGACAGAAAGCTCGTCAAGCCAAGCGGCTGTTGCGTCATGTTGGCCAGCGGTGGCCTTGAACAACGCTTCAGCGTAAGGGCGTGCAATGGTGGCGAGTTCGGCCATGTATTTCTCTTAGAGTTCGGTTTTGAGCCGACCTAATAGGTCTGCATGAACGCTGGCATTGACCTCTTTACGAAGAATTTGCTCAGCGCCTTTGACTGCCAACACGGCCACTTGCTCGCGCAAAGTTTCGCGTGCTTTGACCATTTGTTGCGCGGCTTCTGCTTGAGCAGCTGCAATGATTTTGTTGGCTTCGACCGTGGCATGACCCTTGGCTTCATCAATCATGGCCTGCGCTCTGCGCTCTGCATCGGCCAATAATTGAGAAGAGTCATTGCGCGTTTTGGCCAACTCCATCTCGACATGCTTTTGTGCTTTGGAGAGCTCGACCTTGGCGTGCTCTGCAGCGGCCAAGCCATGTGCGATTTTTTCAGTCCGCTCGTCCAAGGCTGATGCAATAGGTGGCCACACGAATCTCATCGTGAACCAAACCAAGATTGCAAAAACGATGGCCTGTATGAACAGGGTTGCGTTAATACTCACGACTACACCTTTCTATAGGTAGTTGCTGGATTACTTAAGAACGAAGGGGTTTGCAAATGCAAACATCATCGCAATCCCAACACCGATCAAGAAAGCAGCGTCAATAAGACCTGCCAACAAGAACATTTTGGTTTGCAATTCGTTCATCAATTCGGGTTGACGGGCGGCAGACTCAAGGTATTTGCTACCCATGATGCCGATACCAATACAAGCACCGAAAGCGCCCAAGCCAATGATCAAGCCAGCGGCCAGTGCTACTAAACCAAGTACGTGTTCCATGTGAAGCTCCTAGGAAAAAAATGGAAGGTTAAGGAAAAGAAAACTCAATGCGCATCGTGCGCTTGACCCACATACACCAATGTCAACATCATGAAGATGAAGGCCTGCAATGTGATGATCAAAATGTGGAATATGGCCCAAATGGAACCGACGATGACGTGACCAATGGGCAACAACACGCCCGGTAATGTTGCCGCTGCTGCGCCGCCCATGAGTGCAATCAACATGAAGACGAGCTCACCCGCATACATATTGCCAAAAAGTCGCATGCCATGAGAAACAGTTTTGGCTGCAAACTCAATGAGCTGCATCACAAAGTTGATGGGCCACAAAATAGGATGCGAGCCAAATGGAGCACAAAACAATTCGTGCACCCAGCCGCCAATGCCTTTGATTTTGATATTGTAAAAAATACATACCAACAAAACAGAGGAAGACAAACCCAATGTGGATGACAAATCAGCAGACGGCACAACTCTCATGTAAGCGTGATGGGGGTCTTGTCCTGTAGCGCCGTAATAAAGTTCCCACAACTTAGGAAATAAGTCGACGGGTAATAAGTCCATGGCGTTCATGAGGAAAATCCAAACAAACACCGTGAGCGCCAAAGGCGCAACTAATTTTCTGCTCTCTGCGTTGTGAACAATGCCCTTGGCCTGCGTGTCGACCATTTCGACCAAAATTTCGACTGCCGCTTGAAAGCGACCGGGCGCGCCCGCATGCGCTGTTTTTGCTACGCGCCAAAGGAAAAAAGAGGTAATGATGCCCAGCGTAATGGACCAAAAAATTGAATCGAGGTTGTAAACTGAAAGGTCAATGATGCCGTCCATCGGCTTGTTTTGCAGATGGGTCAGGTGGTGAACGATGTATTCACCAGCGGTTGGCGTAGCGTGTTCAGTAGACATGATTAATTCTGTTTCGTTTCAACTTTGGGGTGGAACACTCGCCTCCAAGCCAGCGCCATCCAATACACCTTTAGCGTTACAACCAAGCCCGTCAACAAGGCAGGCCAACTCAAATCTGAAATCATCTTGGGTGCCAGCATCAGCATGGCTGCGGTGAGTATCAACTTGACACCTTCCCACACCAAGAATCCGATGGCCTGGGCCAAGGGATGAATGTGATTGACTTTGGAAGCCAATCCCCTCGCAAAGAGCGCCGCAGGCAAAGCCACAGCCAAAGAACCGTAAAACGCTGAAATGGCAACTGTTGAACGCTGTGTAAAGACGCCGGCGACCAGGGCCACCAACAATCCAACCAGCAACTGCGCTCCAACTACCCGCCATACGGACAAAGGGGGATTTTTTTCCCTCAAAGCCTGTGCTTGCACAGCCGTAAGAGGCTGAAAATCTTCAGAATCTGACTCTTCTTGACTGATAATGACAGGTTGTATTGTGGCCATGATTCTTGACGCGCAGGTTACATCTATCGGTTTCAGCAAAGCCTGCTATTCTAATTGAAAATAAAACGCCTTTTCCAAGCTGCAGAAAAAACCCATTGTTCGTCGGATAATCGGGGCATGAACAATATTCCTTCTACCCCCTGCTACCTCAACGGCGAATTCATGTCTCTTAACGAAGCTCGCATACCCGTGATGGACCGTGGCTTTATTTTTGGCGACGGCCTGTACGAAGTGGTTCCTATTTATGCAGGACGTCCGTTTCGTTTTGATGGACATATGGCGCGCTTGGAGCGGTCGCTCAAAGAAATGCGAATTGCCAATCCACACAGCCGTGATCAATGGTTGGCCATGGTCAATCAATTGGCTCAGTTATTAGCCGAGCAACAAGGCCAAGGTGCATCACACATGGATCAAATTTTTTATTTGCAAATCACGCGAGGCGTTGCTCCCCGTGATCATGCGATGCCCACCAACATCACGCCCACTGTTTTTGCCATGGTACAAGTACTTAAGCCGATTGCTGCAGATGTACGAAACAAAGGCGTGGCCTGTGTGAGCGCTGAAGATTTTCGATGGGAAAAAGCGCATATCAAAAGCACGAGTTTGCTCGGCGCAGTTTTTTCTAGACAAATCAGTGCTGACGTTGGTGCAACAGAAACCATTATGTTTAGAGGCGACTTTTTGAGTGAAGCGGCCGCTAGCAACGTGTGGGTGGTTAAAAACGGCACGCTGATTGGTGCGATCAACAATCATTTGGTTCTTGAAGGCGTGCGTTATGGTTTGATTGAAACCTTGTGTGAGCAAGCGGGCATTGCATTTGAATTGCGCAACGTGCATCGCAATGAGGTCTTTGATGCCGATGAATTGATTTTGTCTTCTGCCACCAAAGAAATATTGGCAATTACCACTTTAGATAACAAGCCCGTTGGACGCGGAGCAACATCATCCAAGCCAGGCCCCATTTATCAAAAATTATTTGCGCTTTATCAAGAAGCCAAAAAGGCTTGACGCGTGTCGAACAATCCCATTCCTCCTGAAGAGTCACTCATTACCTACCCTTGTGATTTTCCGATCAAGGTGATGGGCTTGAATGTGGATGGTTTCGTCACAGCGATCAGCCACATTGCACGTAAATTTGATCCTGCGTTTGATGCGGGCACTTTGGAGTTGCGAGACAGCAGTAGCGGAAAATATTTGGGTCTAACCATCACCATTCATGCAACCAGTCGCGAGCAACTCGATGAGTTGTATCGAACCTTGTCAACACACCCGATGGTGAAGGTTGTTTTGTGATTCAAACGTTTTGGCGTGGTTGTGTGCCTTATGCGTCTTGTTATCAAGAGATGCAAAATTTTACCGATCAAAGAAATGAAAACACAGTTGATGAGTTGTGGATGTGCGAGCATCCCCGCGTTTTTACGCAAGGACTTGCAGGCAAGCCCGATCATTTGTTAGCACCTGGCGATATTGATGTGATTCAAACCAATCGGGGTGGGCAAGTGACGTTTCATGGCCCTGGTCAAGTGGTGGCTTATCCACTTTTAGATTTGAGGCGCGCGGGTTATTTTGTCAAAGAATATGTGTATCGCTTAGAGGAATCGGTGATTAAAACTTTGCTTTATTTTGGCATCACGGGTCATCGCGTGGCGCGTGCGCCTGGTATTTATGTGAGACTCGATGACGCGTACGGTCACGCACTTTTGAATCAACGACCCGTGCAACAAACACTGCGTGACACAAAGACTCCCGACTTTACAGGGCTTGGGAAAATCGCGGCACTGGGTATTAAAGTAACACGCCACTGCACCTATCATGGGCTTTCACTCAATGTGGCGATGGATCTATCACCCTTTGAGCGTATCAACCCTTGTGGCTATGTCAGTTTGCCAAGCGTTGATCTTTCTACAATTGGGGTCTCGGTTGGCTGGCAAGAAGCGGCCGAGGTTTTAAACAGCAAATTAATTACTTACTTGGCGACTTAAGGCGACAGTACACATGAGTTCATCAGATCCACCCGTTGTGCGCGAAGCGCAAACACAAGAAAACTACAACCCCTTGGCCAAACAAAAAGCCGCGGCCAAGTTGTCGCGCATCCCCGTCAAGGTGGAACAAGGCGCGCCTGTTTTAAAAAAACCCGATTGGATTCGCGTCAAAGCGGGCTCGCCCTCCACACGTTTTTATGAAATCAAAGATATTTTACGCGCAAACAAATTGGTCACTGTTTGCGAAGAAGCGTCTTGCCCAAATATTGGCGAATGTTTTGGCAAAGGAACGGCAACGTTCATGATCATGGGCGACAAGTGCACGCGTCGTTGTCCCTTTTGTGATGTGGGTCATGGTAGGCCCGATCCGCTCGATGTGAACGAGCCCGACAATTTAGCCAAAACCATTGCTGCACTTCATTTGAAATATGTGGTGATTACGAGCGTGGATCGCGATGATTTGCGCGATGGTGGTGCTGGACATTTTGTCGCCTGCATTCAAAAAACACGTGAGTTTTCGCCGCACACACAAATTGAAGTGTTGGTGCCCGACTTTAGAGGTCGCGATGATCGTGCGTTAGAGATATTAAAAGCCGCGCCGCCCGACGTGATGAATCACAATTTGGAAACCATACCGCGTTTGTACAAAGAAGCAAGGCCGGGCAGCGATTATTTTTTTAGTTTGCAATTGCTCAAAAAATTCAAAGCCTTGTTTCCGCATGTGCCCACCAAAAGTGGTTTGATGGTGGGATTGGGCGAAACCGACGAAGAGATTTTGCAAACCATGCAAGACATGCGCTCGCACAACATTGACATGCTCACCATCGGACAATATTTGTCACCGAGCAGCAGTCATCTGCCTGTTCGTCGTTATGTGCATCCCGATACATTCAAGATGTTTGAAACGCGCGCGATAGAGATGGGCTTTAAACACGCGGCGGTGGGCGCCATGGTGAGGTCGAGTTATCACGCCGATGAGCAGGCCCATTTGGCGAGTCAAGACCGCCACTGACCCAATAATTTTTCCCATTGCGTTTGCGCTTTGCCGAGATTTTTTTCTTTGACGTGACCAAAGCCTTTGATCTGCTCGGGTACTCGTGCGATTTCATTAGCCAAGGCATGACGCTCGCTCGAATAAGTTTTTAATAGCTCTTCGATGATGGCTTTGTATTGAACAATGAGTGCGCGCTCGGACTGTCTTTCGTGCGTATAGCCAAACACATCCAAAAAAGTGCCGCGTAAAAATTTGAGTGTAGCCAACACTTGAAAGCCCGCGTGCATGGCGGGTCCAAATTTTTGTTTGATCAGTTCACCTTTGTCATTTTTTTGAGCGATGAGTGGCGGCGCCAAATGGTAGTTGACAGTGTAGTTGCCTTCAAACATTTGTTCAATGCGTTGACGAAAATCCGATTGCGTGTGCAAGCGTGCAACTTCGTATTCGTCTTTGTAAGCCATCACTTTAAACAGATTACTAGCAACTGCTGTTGCAAGCAAGGGCACTTTTGATTCAACGTGTTGCACAAACTGTAGGTATTGCTGCGAATAAGCATAGTTTTGATAGTCGCTTAAAAATTTCACGCGCATATCAATCATCGATTGCAATGTTTGTGATTTTTGAAAACGAATGACTTGCGCTGGCGTGAGCAAATGCATCACACGCGCCTCGTCATGCGCGCACCAGCGTCCCCATTCAAATGCGGTTTTGTTGGCTTCAATGGCAACGTTGTTGAGTTCGATTGCGCGCACGATAGACTCAAGACTCAGTGGTAACCATCCCTTTTGCCAAGCAAATCCTAAAATCATGGGGTTGATGTAAATGCTGTCGCCCATCAAATGGGTAGCGACAGTGTTGGCATCAAAACTACCCATGTTGGACGCGTTGCCCACTGCATGCAACAAATCTTCTACGCATTGCTCGCTTGGATTGCGCCACGCGCCGTCTTGCACAAATGCAGCCGTGGGCGTGCTGTGCGCATTCATCGCCACATGCGTTCTGCCCGAGCGAATGCGCGACATGGTTTCTTTGCCCGCGGTCACAATGGGATCGCAGCCCAAAATTAAATCTGCTGCAGCGATTGACACACGTGTGGTGCGAATATCTATTTGCGAAGGGGCAATCAACACATGACTCCATGTTGCGCCGCCCTTTTGCGCCAAGCCTGCAGAGTCTTGTGTGACGATACCCAAGCCCTCGATGTGCGAGGCCATACCCAACAATTGGCCAATGGTGATGACGCCTGTGCCACCAACGCCTGCCACCACAATGCCGTAACCGCCTTGAGGGGCATTGCGAATATCAATCAATGCAGGTTGGGGCAACACACCCAATGAAGAAGGATGCACCACTTGCGCGCTTGTTTTTTTGCGCAACTTTCCGCCCTCAACAGTGACGAAGCTGGGACAAAAACCTTTGACGCAACTTTGATCTTTGTTGCACGTGCTTTGATTGATGGTGCGCTTGCGGCCAAAATCAGTCTCGAGTGGCTCAACACTGATGCAATTACTTGCACTGCTGCAGTCACCACAACCTTCGCACACGAGTTCGTTGATCATCACGCGTACATCAGGGTCGACCATGGTGCCGCGTTTTCTGCGTCGACGTTTTTCTGTAGCGCATGTTTGATCGTAAATAATGACAGTGCAACCTTGGATCTCGCGCATTTGTCTTTGCACATGATCGAGCAAATCGCGATGCTCAATTTCAACGCTATCGGGTAATCCAACCGCGCCTTCGTACTTTTCGGGCTCATCGGTCACGATGATGATTTTTTTGGCGCCTTCACCCCGCATGCTTTGTGCAATTTGAATGACGCTGTGACCTTCGGGTCTTTCACCGACGGGTTGCCCACCTGTCATAGCAACTGCGTCGTTGTATAAAATTTTGTAAGTGACGTTAACGCCTGCGGCGACACTTTGTCGCACCGCCAAAATACCACTGTGAAAATAAGTACCGTCTCCAATATTGGCAAACATATGCTTGGTGTTGCTAAACGCTTGTTGCCCCACCCATGGCACGCCTTCGCCGCCCATTTGTGTAAATCCTGCGGTGCTTCTGTCCATCCACAAAGCCATGAAGTGACAACCAATGCCTGCCATCGCACGCGATCCCTCGGGCACACGAGTGCTGGTGTTGTGCGGACAACCAGAGCAAAACCAAGGTTGACGATCGGCTTTGACTTCTAAAACATGCATGGCTTTTTCTTTGGCTTGCAACACGGCCAAATGCGCATCCATACGCGCCGTAATGTCGCTATCAACGCCTAATTTTTTGAGGCGCTTGGCAATTGCTTGCGCCACCATGGCAGGATTGAGATCGGCATTGGCTCTTAATAAGATATGACTGCTGGGGTTGGGCACAGACCACCCGGCGCCAATGGTGTCGCCACCTAATTCTTCAAACTTGCCCAGCACATTGGGTCTGACGTCATCGCGCCAGTTGTAAAGTTCTTCTTTGATTTGGTATTCGATGACTTGTCGTTTTTCTTCGACGACTAAAATTTCTTGCAAGCCCGTTGCAAATTGTCGTGTGATTTGCGCCTCTAATGGCCACACTACATTCACTTTGTGAACACGAATACCAATGCGTTTACAAGTGTCATCATCCAAGCCCAAATCTAACAAGGCTTGACGCGTGTCGTTATACGCTTTGCCACTGGCAATCAAACCGAATCGATCGTTGGGTCCTTCAATCACATTGTGATTGAGGCGATTGGCGCGCACATACGCCAATGCGGCATACCATTTGTATTCAAACAACCGTTGTTCTTGACTCAATGCATCATCGGGCCAACGAATGTGTAAACCACCGGGTGGCATTTCAAAGGTTGGCGTGACAATTTGAACGCGTTGTGCATCAATCGTTGCAGTGGCGCTTGACTCGACAATTTCTTGAATGGTTTTCATGCCAGACCACAAACCAGAAAATCGACTCATGGCCAAAGCATGAATACCCAAATCTAAAATATCTTGTACCGATGATGGAAAGAAAACGGGTGTGCCACACGCTTTAAAAATATGATCGCTTTGGTGAGCAGCCGTACTACTTTTTGCAATGTGATCGTCACCCGCAACGGCTAACACACCGCCCCAAGGAGTCGTACCAGCCATATTGGCGTGTTTAAAAACATCCGAGCATCGATCAACACCCGGGCCTTTGCCATACCAAATGCCAAAGACGCCATCGAATCGATTGGTGCCCTCTGGTGCAAAGCCCAGTTGTTGTGTGCCCCACAATGCAGTTGCAGCCAACTCTTCATTGACGCCTGGTTGAAAAACAATGTTTTGTGCTTTTAAAAAAGATTTGGCCTTCCAAAGCGATTGGTCATAACTACCTAATGGTGAACCGCGATAACCACTGATAAAACCTGCGGTGTTTTTTCCTTGCAAAGCATCACGCTGTCTTTGCAACATGGGCAATTTAACCAAAGCTTGAACACCACTCATGAATGCACGACCTTGCTCGAGCGCGTACTTGTCGTCCAAGGTAACCGTTTCTAAAGCTTTGCGGATATGTTCGGGCAATGGGGCATTCATAACAAAATCACTGAATAATAGAGATGCCTACAGTTTATGCGCAACTGGCCCTGTTGTCTTTCGTCATATGCCTATTGGAATAAGGGTCAACGCGGCCACAAGGCCCACATGCGAAGCTGTTGCCTCGTTCGACCCGCCAATTCGCCAGCTTGTTGCCCCGTGCCCATATAAAAATCGGCGCGAACCGCGCCCGTGATGGCGCTACCCGTGTCTTGCGCAGCCACCAATCGATTGAGTTTTTGAGTGGGGCCGTCTGAGCTCAACCATACCAAAGTGCTATATGGAATACTTAACGGATCTACTGCTATAGAGCGACCTGCGGTTAAGGACACACCTTGCGCACCTTTGGGTCCTTGCGCACTATCGGGTATTTCTTCTTCTTTAAAAAAAATAAATCGTGGATTGCTCCACAACATTTCTTGAACACGATTGGGATTGCGCGCAATCCATGCCTTAATACCTGGCCACGATGCGTCTTTGGTTTCATTTTTGTCAAGAAGCCACCTGCCAACACTTTGATAGGCCTGTTCATTTGAAGCGGCAAATGCAACTCGAATCGTTCGAACACTCTCATCTTTTTCATTGATGCGCAATCGACCCGAGCCTTGAATGTGCAAGATCAACGCATCAACAGGGTCTGAAAGCCATGCAATCTCGGTGCCCTTGAGC
The DNA here is from genome assembly GCA_009921265.1 of Betaproteobacteria bacterium. Taxonomy (GTDB): domain Bacteria; phylum Pseudomonadota; class Gammaproteobacteria; order Burkholderiales; family Burkholderiaceae_C; genus Limnohabitans. The sequence goes on from RFYV01000038.1 coordinate 15,879, forward strand.
GCGAGTTGCGCTTGTGGCAATGTATCAATCTCTTGACGCGTAAACCATGATGCGCCTCTTCGCTTGGCTTCGAGCGCAGCCGTTGGCGCTTTATAAAGAGGCACATCAAAACCGGGGCGTTGAATGCGCGAGGCTTCCATCACGGGTTCGTAATAGGCTGTTAACAATCCAACAGATTCGCCATCTAAGTTTTCAATGCGATAGGGTTGAAATTGATCCATCAAAAATTGACGTTGCTGCGTTTCATCCGCAATGCTCAAGCGGCGAACGTCGGGGCATAACGATATCCATGCAGCGATGGGTCGCTCACAATTGCGAAGCAAAACCCCCCAAGCCTGCGGCAACGAATCGTTGCTCCACTGTGGCAAATCAGTCCAATTGGCTGCCACCCATTTGCTGCGAGAAATACCCACTGGCGCTTGACTGGCTATTGAAGGTGCAGGAGCCGCCGGTGACGATGTTGGCATAGGCAAAGTCTGGACAGGTGGGCTTGCGACCCTGATGGGCAAGCTGCACGAAAGCAAACCTACAATCGCGCTCATCATCAACCCCAAAGACAAGAATCGCATGTGGATTATTTTTTTAGAAGCATTGGGCGCTGGCTTGGTTTTGGTACTCATTGTTTGGTGGACCATGTTTTCGGGTCGCAATAAAGGTGAGCCGCCTGATGAAGACAAGTGATTCATTATTTAATGCGCTGCGCGCCACGCATTGGTCAACTCAACCGCTGAGCGAACTTCCATTTTTTCAAAAACACGCGAGCGATGCACTTCGACGGTTCGCACGCTGATGTGAAGTTGATCGGCAATCACTTTGTTAGAACAACCATCGATCACCAAACGCATCACGTCGTTTTCTCGCTCAGTGAGCCCTTCGCAATGCAATTCAAAAGTCTGAATGATTTTTGATTTTTTAATTTGTTGATCTGAAGATTGGAGCGCGGCTTGCACTCGATCCACAAATGCATTGCCAGAAAATGGTTTTTCGCAAAAGTCAAATGCGCCCCGCTTAACGGCATTAACGGCCGTTGGGATGTCGGCATGGCCTGTTAAAAAAATAATCGGAAAGATATGGAGTAATTTTCTCTCAATGAGTATTTCAAATAATGCCAAACCGCTCGTGCCCGGCATGCGAACGTCGAGTAACAAGCATGAGGGTTGCTCGGGTCGCCAATCAGGTTTGATTTTATCAATAAAAGAATCGGCGCTCTCAAAAGATTCACTCAGCAATCGTCGCGAATGAAGCAGCCAAGCAAGACCTTCGCGAACGCTTTGGTCATCATCCACAATATAAACAAGGGCGTCGGCATAGGGTTGCATGTGATTGAATTTTAATCCTGAATAGAAACGCTAGTGGGCAAGGTGAAACGAAAAACGGTTCCGCGGGGTTGATGCGGTTGGTGCGCCATAGCGCCACCGTGTTGCTCAATCACCGTTCTGCACAAGCTCAAACCCAAGCCCATTCCTTCGGCCTTGGTGGTGAAAAAAGGTGTAAATAAATTTTGTTCAACTTCTTGCGAAATGCCTGGCCCGCAATCAATCACTTCAAAATTCAACCACAATCTTTGTGCGCCTCCTTTGGGTTGTTGAACCTTGATCGTGAGCACTCGATCTTTGAATTTCAATTGACCATCTAGATGCATCGCTTGCATGCCGTTACGCGCCAAGTTGAGCAGCACTTGCTCAACCATGGTTCGATCGCAAATGACGTGTGGTAATTGATGAGAGCAAACAACTTGAATTTTGATGCCTAGTTTTGTGGCTTGTAATGACATCAAGGGCATGATGTTTTGAATCAGTTGAATCGGCGCCACTTTTTCACGCGCTTGATCACGCCGTCGCACAAAATCGTGCACACTTTTAATCACTTGCCCTGCGCGTTCGGCTTGCTGCGCAATGTGATGCATCGCACCACTCAAGGCATGACTCAATTGTTGCGAGTCAGGCAATGGGTTTTCAAGCATATTGATCGAGCCCGTTGCATAACTGGATATGGCAGCTAACGGTTGATTTAGTTCGTGACTCAACATCGACGCCATCTCGCCGACTGTGGCCAATCGGGCCGTGGCCTGTAATCGCTCCATCGATGCGCGATTCAACTCTTCGGTTCGACGTTGCTCGCTGATATCGAGCACTGCACTCATCCAACCTGTTTGTTCGCCTTGCGTATTGAGCAAGGGGGCTTCAAAAATTAAAACAGGAAAACGCTCGCCGTTTTGTCGCATAAAAACAGATTCGACACCTTCTCGCGGGGGAGCATCGCCCGCGAGTCTGAGCGCTTGGCGTTGACCGTATTCAGCCACCATCTCTGGCGGCCAATAAGGTGCGGGCATGGCTTGCCCCAACAATTGTTCAACCGGCAACCCCACCATTTCACAAAACGCAGGATTGACGTATGTGATGCGACCTTGATTATCACGCGCACGCAATCCCGTCACCAATGAGTCTTCCATGGCTTTTCTAAACGCCAATGCATCGGCCAAACTCAACTCGGCACGTTGACGTCTTCGCATATCGCGAGCCAATAAAAACAGAACGGTGATCAATGCGAGTGCAAGAAATAAAACAATCACAGTGAGCACGTTAGGAAACAAGTCAGGCGTTGCGCGCCAACTCTCTAACTTGACCACCATTGCGTGACCCGGCATATCAAGCAATTGTTGCGACACAAACGTACGCCGAGCGGTTTGCTGCATGCCTTGCATCGCCAATCGTGTTCCATCAGATTCAATAAAGGAAATTTGCTGTGTTTTGGTGTATTGCGGACTGACCATCTCCGACAAAATATCGAGCAATGAATAAGTGGCAACGAGATATCCTGTCAGTTGACCTTTGGCAGCGATAGGCATACAAAAATCCATCACCTCCAAACCCGCACCATCGGTTTGAGAGATGTAGTTGCTATTGGCGTAGGCAGGGCTACTCAAACGCCTGGCCATGTTGCAAGCCGATGTGGTTTCGCCAACCGTACTGTCTCTTCCATAACGATTAAAGATACCCAAACGATAAGGCGACTCAATAAATATTTTTGTTTTTAAATCGGGTTTGCGCAATTCCAAGCGAACCAATTCGCGATGTTGTTTTAAAAAAAGAGTCGCGTCGTTGCGCCACTCATCGTGTGTTTTATCAAGGACGAGTAACGTTTGTAAAGATTGCGTGTTGCGGTTGAGACCGCTACGAATATCACTCACAGCCTCAATGGTTTCTCGATCAAGTCGATCTTGCACTTGACTGAGTTCGTATCGCCAAGCAAGCCAAACCAAGGCGCCCAACAAAGTGGCAATCAATGCGACCAAAAGCCCCCATAGCACCCAACGCCTCATGATGTACAAATGCCAAGTCATGGCAGGTGTCGATGTTCTAACGCAGGCAATTGTTGTCGAATGTTTTTAAGATGTGTGGCGTCACAATCAGCCAGCACAATTCCTGCACCTACGGCGAGCTCACCTAAATTTTCACCCCATGGGCCAACGATACTTGTATGCCCCCATGTTGTTCGTCCGTTATCGTGCGTACCCCCTTGCGCAGGTGCCACCACATAAGATAAATTTTCGATAGCTCGCGCACGAAGCAACACAGTCCAATGAACTTGACCTGTTGTGTATGTAAACGCACTGGGCACTAAAAATAGATCTGCACCTTGAGCACTGAGCACTCGATACAATTCTGGAAAACGCAAGTCGTAACAAACACTCAAACCAATTCGCCACGTATGTCCGTCTATCGATGGCAAATCAAAGGTAACGGGTTTATGGCCACGCAACAACACGCGCGATTCGTCGTAACGCTCTTTGCCATTATCAAATCCAAATAAATGAATTTTGTCGTAGCGTGCAACGCACTGACCCTTTGGGCCCCATACAAAACTGGTATTGAATACATGCGAGTCGTCTGAATCAATAGATACAGGCATCGTGCCGCCAACTATCCACACCGAATTTTTTTGGGCACATTGCGACAGGGTTTGTTGAATGATGCCTTGTCCATCATCTTCTTTAATCAGTAATTTATCGGTGTCTTTTTTGCCAAGCAAACAAAAATATTCGGGCAAGACAACCAACTCTGCACCTTGTTGAGCCGCTTGTTCAATCCAATATTGGGCTTGAATTAAATTGGTATCGCGATCGGCACTCGACACCATTTGAACGGCTGCAACTTTCATGGCTTGACCTGTTCTGTTGGATTGGCTTTATTCGTTTCACTCATCTCCACTTTTTCAACCTTGGGATCTTTCCATGTGCCCGTGATGTGCAGCTCTTGTGTGTTGGCTTTAGTCAAAGGCCTGCGCAAAAAATATTGCGCCAAAAAAGTACTCAGGCCAATGACGGGGTTAATAGCGCTGTAAACCAACGAAGCGGTTCCCGCATTAATTTCCGGAATAATAACCGCCTTGATGTCTTGCGTTTCTTTTTCGATATCCGAGTGCCCCTCCATCAACACTGCAGCGGAAACACCCTTCATTTGTAAATTATTAGTTTGTGCAATCCCTTGCTCGATTAAAACATCGCCTTTAAAGAAATCAAAAGCAAATCCTTCGCTAAAAACATCGCGAAAATCTAATAACAAGCGCCGCGGTAATGATTGCAAACTTAAAATGCCCAGCAAGCGCCCGACTCCAGGGTCTGTTTTTAAAAATTGTCCTTTTTCAACATCTACGTTGAAGCGACCGCTCATACTGGTGAGGTTGGTGTTCATGGGTGATCCCCCCCAACTGACATTACCAGCCATTTTTCCTTTGCCTGCGCGCACAGCACCGACCGTTCCAAAACGCGTCAATAACTCACCTGCATTTTGAATATCCATAACAAAATCAAGTTGTGTTCGATTGACGCCAGCAACGATGGACCAAACGCCATTGGCCTTAAACGTAGCCTCTGGCGTGATGATGTTAAATTTATTGAGTCGCCATTCGTTGGAGCCGTTGGCCTGTACGCGATTATTCGCCTCCATTTCGAGGCGACCTAATTTTTTACCTCGAAATTCCAAATCTTCAATCACCACATCCAATGCAGGCAAACTAGAAGGCGCATCGCTTAATGCCGTTTCCATTTGAGTCACAGCAGAGGGCGGGATTGATAAATAACTGAATTTTGCAAAAACCTTTGTGCCAGGTGACGCAGCACTAGCTTGTTTGTATTCGGCTGTTCCGCTGAAGTCTGCACCACGTAAATTCAATTTCCAAACATCCGCTTGTTGAACGCCCGTTACAGCTATTTGAGTCATTTGGCGCGAACCCCAACTGAGTTGCGACAACTTGATTGAAATTTGATTGGGTACGTATTGCGAATCGTTTTCTGCTAATAACTTGTTGTTTGCGCTGCGTTTTGCATTGATGCCGCTGATGTCATTGAACAGCTGATCCCATGCTTTGACGTCTGCTTGGTTCATGTCAATGAGTAAGCGAACACCAGCATCACGCTCTTGCAAAGTTGCTACAGGTGCGCCTAAATGAATAAGCCCACGCATCACGCGTGGCGTACTGACCGATAGATCGCGCTGATATGCAACAGACAAGACCTGTCCAAGATTGACTTGGATGCTATCAGTTGCACCCGCCTCTCCCAGACGTCTGGATGAGCTGAGCCAACGCGTGTCAACAGAAAAAGGCACACTTGATTCGGTTGTTTTATTGAGAGGTGCTGGCAAACTGCTACTCATGCCTTGCAAACTTGAAATGATTTGAATTTCTGGTTTGCCGCGTCGCATACTGACACTCGCTGTGTAATTGGCCGTACCTTGCAAATAATTTCCAAACCTTGATATCCAACCCAATTCGCTGGCGTCTCGCAATGCTTGCGAAGTAACCGCACCTTGAATCCGCAACACGCTCGTACCGCCATCAACCGCTGGGCCATCAACAAAGCGCAAACCACCATCGATGCGCGCGTCGCCCCCTATCGCGCGCGCGCGCAATCCATTGGCGATCAGCCCGCCCTCATTAAATTGCACAGTCCCACGCACACGCGACAGATTGGGAATGTTTTCTCCCATATTCCAATCATTGGTGCCATTAAAAACAATCGCGCCTTGTACTTTGCTTTTATTTAAATCTTTGATGGGTAAGTTCATACGCAATTGAATCTCTGCATTGCCTGTTGCATTTGTATTAGCCAGCGCCTGTTGCGTTAAGTTAGACAATGCTGATTGATTAACTGTTTTAACAGCATCCATCAATGGGCCCTTGCCTTGTGCTTGAACTTCCACCACCATTTGTTGAAAGTCTGCAATCTTGGCTTGTAGAGTAGGCCACTCGATCGCGGGTGCGGAGCTGAGTAGACCTTTTGCATCGGTGATGGTGAGTTGCTGGCGGTCCACTTGCAAAAGCCCTGACAACTGCTGCAATGCAGGCCATGACTGATCCAACGCAACGCCTGCTTTTTTGGGTGCGTATTGATAGACTGCATTTTTAAATGGAACTGAGATTTTGAATTCACCAGGCAGGCCTTGGCGAATGGGCAATCGCGCCAAATTACCCTTGAGGCTGAGTCGTGCTTTGCTAATGTCGCCTTGCACAATTGAGTCACGCAAATAGTTGCGCAAATTGACATCAAGGGCAGATGGAAGATATCGCGAGATCTGATTGGCTTTCGCCTGATGCAATTGAAGTTGTAAATCAATGTCAGTTGATGGGGTTTGATTTTTTTCTGCTGCGTTTTTTTGTGTGGCCCATTTCAATTGCACATCGGCTTGCAAATCTTCGTTGACCCAATTGCTTTTCACTACATCCATTGAAAAACCTTGAGGCAATATTTTCCAATTGACTTGTGCGGTGACGGATTGAAAACGAAAATTGGGATCTTCCCAAAAGTCGTTTAAAAAGAGTTGGCCATTTTTAATGCCGCCCACGAATTTGCCACCGTCTTGATTGAACTCAAAGTCTGCAAAACCACCATTGAGCCCAGGAATATTTTTATCTTGTCCTGGTAATTTAACGGGCATCCAAGAAATTTGTGACGCTTGCCCTTTGGCTTCAAATGTCATGGGCTTATCAAGCCATGCATCTTGCCAAGTCAGTTGCAATGCGTTGATAACACCCTGCGGTTGAGAGTCATTTAAGAAATGATTGGCGCCTTGCGGCAATTGAAATCTTTTTGTCCACAGTTGAACTTGCTGCAAATCCAAAGACTGAACGCCCAATTGAATCCGTAATGGAATCTCTGGTGTGGCGCCTCGGTAAGTCACCTTGATGGGAGTTGCAGGCCACACGTCTCCATTTTGAAAATTTGCTGTTATTGCCTGTGTATCAAACTCAATACCCTCTTGTGCAGATAGTTGACGCAAACGAAACCGACCCTTGAATTGCTTCAATATTAAAGGCTCAGCTTTTTCTCCCACTTGCGCATGCACGTTTTCAAAATCAATATCGGCCTGTATGGCCTTCCATTGTAATTTTTGAAGATCCACCCACAATCTTGCCCATCCTTGTCCTTGCTCAAGTTTGATGTTGTGCGGCAATCTCAATATATCTTTGATGGCAGATAAGTCGATGCGTGAAGACTGTGCATAAATTTGTCCACTCCAGTTTTTAAAATCACTGGCGTGTGTACTTAAAAAACTTTCTCGGAATTTGCCACTAACGCTGAATCGCTCACCCCAAGTTGGGGGAGGCGTTGCATCCATGCGCAATAAGTGTTGAAACAACCCACTTTGAATTCGAAAGTCGACTTGTTGAAATTCGACGGGTGCGCGGTTTTGATATTCGTCGACCCAACGCAAGAGGCCCTTTTCAACGACAAAATCGGGCTGTGAAAAAAACCAATCTGCCAATTGTGTAGGCCCTTGATCTTTGACAGGCAGACCTGCCACATAAATGAGGCCCTCTTTGTCTCTGCGAACGGTGAGTTCGGGCTGAAGCACTGATAGTTGTTCAAATTCGAGCTGAACGATTGAACTGGCCGACACCGACGCCACCACTTGTGGAAAACGCAAAACCTCTTGGTTGGCAGCATCTTTGAGTACAAAATCGTTCACCTCAAATGTAGGCGTCAAGCCCGATGAAACAACACTGATAGAGCCTAATTGAACATTCAAACCCCAGTACTGAGCGGCCAGTTTTTCAATCGAGGGGCCAAAGTCTCCAATTCGCGGGACAATCAACCACTGCAATATCAAAGTCAGGGCAATGAAAACAATCCAAAGTGAAAGAACAATGCCAAAAAACCAACGCGCCAAGCGATCCAACCATTTCCATAGGTTTGGTATTGGAGAAACGTTTTTTACAGTTAAAGGGTTTTCTTGCATAGGGTCTCATTAAGACTCTGTCATTATCTCAGGCTGTGTTGTTTCCATAAAGCAAAACTTAACCGAGCTTCAATTTTGAACCATTTGAGCCAACATTCGCGTTTTATTCAGCGGACTCGACGTCGCTACGCCGACTATTTGCACCTTTTGCCCGATGGTGCGCCCAGCACGCATCATTTAAATAATTGTTTTGATGCCTTGTGGCCTATTTTTACAGATTTACCACACACCCTGCGGGTATTGCGTCAATTGGTTTTAGAGCGATTGGTGGTTCTCGATTGCGAACAAAACGCACCTTTAGAAACCGTGACGCATGCAATGACCGAGCTGGCCCAATTTGCACTCAACAAGGCTTTTTTACATGCGCAATCTATCGTCGATGCGATTCATGGAACGCCACGCAACATCGATGGCAATCGCGCCGTGCTTTGGATCATTGGCATGGGTAAACTTGGCGCGCGCGAGCTCAATGTCTCCAGCGATATCGACTTAATTTACATCTACAACGAAGACTGTCAAACCGATGGCCTCACAAATGGTGCTGGACGCATCAGCAATTTCGAATACTTTTCTAAAATCGTCAAAATTATTTTTTCTTGCATCGGTGAGACTACTGAGCACGGTCAAGTGTTTCGCATGGACTTGGCTTTGCGTCCTAACGGCTTATCGGGGCCTGTGGCACTTCCATTGGATGCTTTAGAAGAGTATTTTTTAGTGCAAGGGCGCGAGTGGGAGCGTTTTGCGTGGTTAAAGAGTCGCGTGGTTGCTCCTTTTGATTCGATTGAGAAATCCAAAGATTTGCGCAATACGGTTGTGCCCTTTGTATTTAGGCGTTTTTTAGATTACAGTATTTTTGAATCTCTGCGCAAACTTCATCAACTGATTCGAGACAACGCCCATCAACGCCACGGTCATCGCTCAGAGCGCAACAACGATGTGAAGTTGGGGCGTGGTGGAATTCGTGAAATTGAATTTATTGTGCAATTGTTGCAAGTGGTTCGTGGCGGGCAGGCGCCCGAACTCAGAACAAGAGCCACACAAGCTGCATTGCAACGTTTGAGTCACGCACAACTCATCACACAAGAAACAGCTCACGCACTGAACGATGCCTATATCTTTTTACGACGTCTTGAGCACCGCATTCAATATTTAGACGATCAACAAACCCATGTATTGCCAACTCAAACAGAGGATTTGCAATGGATCGCGCAAACCATGGGTTTTGATTCGACCGAATCTTTTCAAATACAACTTCGATCTCACCGCCATTTTGTAGCCAATGAGTTTGATCGCCTGCTCAATCAAGGCGATCACGCACCCAACAAAAATAAGTCTTCCCCTTCGACAAGCAATTGGCAAGAGGTCACACATCAACTCTCACCAGAGTTTGCACAACGCATTGCCTTGTGGTTGGATCACCCGCAGCTTGTTGTGATGCGTGATGATATGCAGCAACGCCTCATGCAATTGGTTTTGCGCACACAAGACTGGATCAATGACGCGTCCGTAAGTGTGATTGGTGCCGTTCGATGGAGCGAATGGATGAAGTCATTATTCAGGCGCGACAGTTATTTATCTTTGTTGCTTGAGCGGCCCCACGTGCATCGCCAATTGCTTGATTTGCTTGCTGCCGCACGTTGGCCAGCTCGCTATTTGATTCAACACCCAAGCGTGATGGATGAACTCGCAAGCGCCAATGTTCTTAATGAAAGATTTGATTCGCAGTCTTTTGAAAAATTACTAGAGACTCGACGACTCGCTTTGGATAACGCCCATCAAGCCGACGAAGAAGCATTGCTTAATTTGCTGCGAAGCGCACATCACGCCGAAGTTTTTTTAACCTTGGCGCGTGACGTTGCAAACAAAATATCCGTAGAACAAGTAGCCGATGATTTAAGCTCTTTGGCCGATACGATTTTGCGCGTCACATCGAAGTGGGTTTGGTCACGGCTTAAACAACGTCATCGCGATTCACCCCAATTTGCAATCTTGAGTTACGGCAAACATGGCGGTAAAGAATTGGGTTATGGGAGTGATTTAGATATTGTTTTTATTTATGATGACGAGCACCCGCAAGCGGCAGAAATTTATTCTATGTTTGCGCGCAAGTTAATCAACTGGCTAACCGTTAAAACAGGGCAAGGCGATTTGTATGAGATTGATACCGCTCTACGTCCCAACGGTAATTCAGGTTTACTGGTTAGTTCGATGGATGCATTCGCCGACTATCAATCACAGCGCGGCTCAAACACCGCATGGGTTTGGGAGCACCAAGCTATGACTCGTGCGCGTTTTAGCATGGGTGACGAGCGATTAAAAAAACCATTCGATCAAGTTCGCCACCAAGTGCTCACAGCTTTGCGTGATTTAAGCGCACTTGGAAAAGATATTTTGGAAATGAGGCAAAAACTTCGCCTCGCACGTCCTGTCAAACCCGAATGGTTTGACGTCAAACACAGCGCAGGCGGTATGGTGGATGTCGAGTTTGTGGTTCAGTATTTGGTGCTGGGTTATTCACATAAACACCCAAGTTTGGTTGGCAATGTGGGCAATATTGCTTTATTAAACCGCTCAGAGTCTCTCGGACTTCTTCCTGCGAACATGGGATTGAATGCATCCCATGCATATCGTATTTTACGTCTAGTTCAACACCGCGCAAGGCTCAATGAAGAGTCAACACAATTGGCCAAGGATCAATTACAAGTGGAAAGAAAAGCTATTCTTGATCTGTGGAATTTTGTATTCAGTATTGCATGATTCTAAAATTCAAGCCTGCGATTCGCGCCATTTTTGAATCTCATGTTGAATCGAATATAAATCTTTCATCACTCTCACACCTTTAATCTCACGCCTTGACAAAATGGGATTGCCACCACCCGCCCAAATTTCAATATGCAAAGGCAGTTGCTGTCGCAACTCGTTAAGTCCATCCACCACATGATTGGGGTTTAAGCTGGCGCTGAAACTGAGCGCCACCACATCCGATTCATGCGCTTTCGATGCTAACACTACATCACGAATAGGCGTTTGCACACCCAAAGAAACACACTTGCAATGACACAACTCAAACATACACTGCGCCATCAATAAACCCAAGCCATGACGCTCTTCAGGAAACGTGGTTAACAACACCTTGGGGTTGACCAAACCTGTGGGCCTATCGATTTGCAAAACAGCCTGATGCAAAGTTTGAGTGACACATTGTGAATACATATGTTCTTCAAAGACCTGCAAATTTCCGCGCATCCATTCTTCGCCGACTAAGGCATTTAATGGTGCTACACAATTATTGATAAAAGATGAAAGACCAATCTTAGAAATATATTCTGAAAATAATTTTTGTAATCCAACAATATCGTGCACTTTGATGAGTTGCAAACAAGATATCAGATGCGCCTTAATATTTTGAGACTGATTGCCTGCATCCTCTGGGTTCTGCCCCTGATCCAGACTCATTCGATTCAATACATCAATGGGCAAGCTGACGATTTTCCCTGGTCTAAACTTTTGATCCATCAAACGCTTAATCACGCGTAGTTTTTCAACCTGCTCTATCGGATAGGCGCGCTCGCCATAGGCGTCACGCGTGGGTTGTGGAAAGTTATAACGCCTCTCCCACACCCGAAGTGTGTCCTTGCCAATGCCCGTATCTCTCTCCACGGCGGCAATGGAGATCAAAATTGATTCCGTGGGAAAGAGTCTGCTCATATATATTTGATTATCTGTGGAGGTGTGGGGGTATATGATTCGTCCAAGACAGATTTTCTGTCTTGCCTCATCATTGTGCATTAAAAACCCCTGAACTGCTTGTATATGTTTCACATCAAAAAATTAAGCTTTAGCACTCCTGCTTCATTGACCTTTGCTCGATCTTTTTTAAATGGACTGGGTTGTTTGGTTTTAGCGATGACAACTCAGGCCGTCCAAGCCAAGAATCCCAGCGATACTGCTGCTTGCCCCGCCATTCTTAATCAGACAGTGGCTCGCTTGCAAGATGAGAAGCCACAAAATCTTTGCCAATATTCTGGTCAAGTTGTTGTTGTGGTCAACACGGCAAGCTTTTGTGGCTTTACACCGCAATACAAAGGACTCGAAGCTTTGTATGACAAATATAAAAGTCGAGGCTTGGTTGTTTTGGGATTTCCGTCCAACGATTTTTCTCAAGAACCCGAAGACAACAAAAAAATTGCCGATTTTTGTGAAAACACGTTTGGTGTGAAATTTCCAATGTTTACAAAAACATCGGTTCGCGGCAATGATGCATCGCCACTATTTAAAAATTTAATACAACGCACACAAACTTCGCCCAAATGGAATTTTTATAAATATGTGATCAGCCGTGATGGTGCGAGCATCAAAAGTTATAGCAGCATGACCGCACCCGATGACAAATCCTTTGTCGCTGAAATCGAAAAGCATTTGCAAACCAAGGCGCCTTAATTGATGAGGCCGTGCGTTGCCATTGTTGGATCAGGTATTGCGGGCTTATCGGCTGCGCACGCCTTAAATTCACATGCGCAAGTGAGTTTGTTTGAGTCTGCCGATTATTTTGGCGGGCACGCACACACGGTTGACGTGACACTTCCCAGCGCAAGAGGCCCCATCACCCACGGTGTAGACACAGGATTTTTGGTTTACAACGAACGAACGTATCCAGGCTTGATTGATTTGTTTGCGCGCTTGAATATTCAAACCGCGCATTCCGATATGTCGTTTTCTGCACAGGCACCTGCGCGCAGCGGACGAATGTTGGAGTGGAACGGCGCAACACTCAACACCGTGTTTGCACAACGCAGCAATTTATTTCGTCCGCGGTTTTGGAAGATGCTCAGCGACGTATTGCGTTTTAACAAACTCGCCACACAATTGGCTCGTAACAATCGCGATTATGAATTAATGCAACCATTGCAATTATTTTTAGATGCTCACGATTTTTCATCGGAGTTTTGCCAATGGTATTTATTACCGATGCTGGGATGCATTTGGAGTTGTCCAACCGATCAGATGTTGCAATTTCCTGTTGCCACCATGGTGCGGTTTTGTAACAACCATGGATTGATCCAAGTCAATAACCGCCCACAATGGTTCACCGTTCAAGGTGGATCTCGCTATTATGTTGAAAAGATCATTGCAGCCATTGAAGACAAACGACTGAATACACCCGTCCATCACATTCAACGCGATGAACAAGGCGTACACATTCAAACATCCAACGGTACAGAGCACTTCGATCATGTGGTACTGGCCTGTCATGCCGATCAGGCTTTGGCTTTACTCAATGCGCCCACTTTAGACGAACAACGCTTGCTTGGTGCGATACGCTTTCAATCCAATCGCGCTGTATTGCATACAGATATATCGCAAATGCCGCGCCATAGATTGGCATGGGCTGCTTGGAATTACGAGCGTAAAGCCGTAACAAGCGACGCATCAGCCGTATGCCTACACTATTGGATCAATAAACTACAACCCTTGCCATTTCAACAAGACGTGATCGTCTCGCTCAATCCCATTCGTGAAATTAATCCCTCGCAGATCATTGAATGCTACGAGTACGATCATCCTGTTTTTGATCTTCAAGCAATACAAGCACAACAACAATTGCATGCGTTGCAAGGCAACCATCAAACTTATTTTGCAGGGGCTTGGATGGGCTATGGTTTTCATGAAGATGGTTTTCAATCAGGTCTTAAGGCTGCACAGTCTTTACTCAACACCCTCATGCACAAGGTGGCCGCATGAAGCCCTGCATTGGTTTTGGTCAGGTGAGACACACGCGCATGCGCCCAACGCATCATGGCTTTTCTTATCCGACTTGTTTTTTGATGTTGCCGATGCGTTGTTTGCATGAAGCTTCGCAAATGGGATTGGCGGTTAATCGTGCTGGACTTATCTCTTTTCACGACAAAGATCATGGCGACGCGCGTTCCAGTGCACAAGGCGGAGCATTATCTTGGCTGCTAGATGTATTAAAAACCCATGGCATTGATGACGCCAATGGTGAAATTTGGCTGCACTGCTATCCACGCGTGATTGGCTTTACTTTTAAACCCGTTAGCTTTTGGTATTGTCACAGCAAAGACGATCAATTGCGCGCCATCGTGATTGAAGTCAACAACACATTTGGCGAGCGTCATTGCTATTTATTAGATCAGCCGCGTTATGGTGTGACGCAATCGGCACAAAAAATGTTTCATGTGTCGCCGTTTTGTCGCGTTTCGGGCTCCTACGCATTTAGATTCATGCGCACGCTTCACTTGGGGCAAGAGCGCACCGTTGTTCGAATTGATCACAGCGACGACGAAGGCTTGCTTATTCACACAAGCGTCAGCGGCGAATTAAAACCCATCTCCAAAACAACATTGCGTCAATCCTTATGGGGCTACCCCCTGCTCACGATTGCAGTGGTGGCGCGCATTCATTGGAACGCATTGCTCTTGTGGATCAAACGCGTTCCTTTTTTTCACAAACCAAAACCACCCTCAGCGTTTGTCACACGTGCAGACGATTTGTCGGACATTCAACCCATTCATTGACTCACTCATAAAGCCATGAGCCAAACTTTCTTCCCCCAACAAACACTAGACCTTGCACCCCGCTCGGCCAAAACCGTTCTCAAACTTTTAGAAAAGTTGCAATACGGCACGCTCACCATGGAGTTACCCAATGGCGATATCCGAACCTTTGGTAATGGTGCGCCACTTGCGCGCATCAACATTCATCAATGGAATGTTTTTAAAGGCGCCATGGATTCTGGCGATATTGGTTTTGCACAAGGTTTTATTGCAGGACATTGGACCACTCCTGACCTCACACAATTGTTGCGCGTTTTAATTGCCAATCGCCAATATGTAGAAGACATTATTTATGGCAATTGGTTGGGCAGCTTAATTTATCGCATTCGTCATTGGATGCGACGCAATAACAAACAAAACAGCAGCAAAAATATTCAAGCGCATTACGATTTAGGAAATGAGTTTTACAAGCGATGGTTAGACCCCAGCATGCTTTATTCCTCTGCATGGTTTGATGGCAATTATTCTCAACCACTTGCTGATGCGCAATGGGCGAAATTGCGCAGAGCCTTTCACATGGCAGGAATCACCCTTCAATCAAATCAGCGCATTTTAGAAATTGGCTGTGGATGGGGTGCGTTGGCACAACTCGGCGCGCAAGAATTTGGCGCGCAGGTCACTGGCGT
>RFYV01000039.1 GCA_009921265.1 Betaproteobacteria bacterium
AATAAATTTTTGCATGTGATCGGCGTCACGGAACGTAAATCCCCAAGCCAAAATTGAAAAGTCTTTGACCCAGTTGGCATACCAATCCAACACATCACCATAAATTTGAACCGAGCCTTGCATCATTTGCTCAATCACTTGCATGTCAGAGCCTAATTGCTCGCCCTGAATAAAATTGATTTTGATTCGGTTGGCACCGCGATCATTCACACATTTGGTAAAAGCTAAGTTTTGCTTGTCCAAGATAGAACCAATGGCGTCGGATCCGCCAAAAGTGAGTGTGGTTTGAGCTTGTGTGGCCAATGCCATTGCAGAAAGAGCAACGGCTGCACCAATACGAGAAAAGGCTTTTGTTAGTTTTGATTTCATTTGAATGTCTCCTTGTTTATGTTAGCGCTAACACCACTATATTCAAAAAATAAGGCAAGTCAATACCCAACACCCTTATGAGCTCTCACGCGCGACAATGGAAAACCCGAGGTTTTGGATCAATTGAGACACCGATTTACCCGTTAATCGGTCTAGAAGCATTTCGGCGGCGGCCTCACCGATTTTTCGCGACTGAACTTGGACAGAAGTGAGCGCAGGCAATATTTCTTTGGAAATATCCAAGTCTGCAAATCCAGCAATCGCAATATCTTGCGGAACTAGAATTCCTTTGCGTTGACATTCCATCATCGCACCCACTGCAAGTGCGTCGTTGCTAAAAAAAATAGCTTCTAGTTGCGGATCTTTTTTGATTAACTGCGCGAGTGCTTCTCTCCCCGCAATAAATGAAGAGCCCGCAGGTTTAAGTAACACATGGCTGAGTCGTGTTCCTGATATCGCTTTGACTGCCGTTTTAAATCCAGCCAACCTTGCATTGGCACGACTTTCGTCGCCACCTGCAAATCCCACGCGGCGATAACCCTTGGATATAAAGTAGCGCCCCATGGCAGCACCCGCCTCGAGGTTAGAAAAACCTGCCACCATATCAATAGGTTGATCTGTTAAGTCCCAGGTTTCAACAACGGGGATACCCGACTCTTTAAGACGAGCGCGCGTTTGTGGTGTGTGATGAATACCTGTCAACACCATGGCGTCCACTCGTCGCCCCAAAAAAGTAGACACGATGCGATCTTCTGCATCTTCTACATACCCAGTTTGACCCAACAACAATTCGTAACCGTTAGCGGTTAATGTGTTGGAGAGGCCTCGAATGGTTTCTGCAAAAATTGAATTGTCAATCGTTGGAACAATAGCGCCAATGATTTTGCTTTTCCTAGAAGCAAGACTACCCGCCATCAAATTAGGTACATACCCTAGTTTTTGAATCGCCTTCTCTACCGCTTTGCGTGTTTTTTCTGAAACCTTATCGGGCGAATTGATGACACGCGACACGGTAATCATCGATACGCGTGCGAGTTTGGCCACATCTTCCATGCGATGCGGACTTGTAGAAGTTTGAAGTATCTTTTTTTTCACTGATTCGATTTTAGATGGATAAAGTACAAACGTGTGATTTGACAGTTCAAAATGATAGCGCTAACATTATTAACATGAAACACACCACTGCTCTTTCACAACGTGCCTTGGCATCTTTGGGTGTTGCGGCTTTCGTCCTTTTAACCAGCGTGTGCACATTTGCACAAACTTGGCCCACCAAGCCCATTCGAATCATTGTTCCTATGCCACCTGCAGGCACCACGGATAACATGGGTCGATTGGTCGCGCAAAAAATGTCTGAACTCACGGGGCAACCCGTTGTTGTTGAAAACAAAGCAGGCGCCAACGGCAACATCGGATCTGATTTTGTTTCCAAATCTGCGCCTGATGGCTACACACTTTTAGTTTCTGGCGTGGGCAGTCAAGGCATTAATGCAACGCTCTACAGTTCAATGCCCTATGACATCGTTGAGGGTTTGACACACATTGGAATGATTGCAAAAGGACCCAATGCGTTGGTTGTGAATCCTGCATTCCCTGCCAATAATTTAAAAGAGTTAGTGGCCTTAATCAAAGCCAATCCCGGTAAATACAACTACGCATCAACAGGCAACGGAGCATCCAATCATTTATCCATGGAGATGCTTAAATCATCTGCAGATCTCAAAATCGTTCATATTCCTTATCGCGGTGGTGGCCCTGCCATGCTCGATTTAATGGCGGGACAAGTGCCCATGATGTTTGTAAATTTTGATTCGGCCGTACCGCACGTGAAGTCTGGAAAGATGAAAGCGATTGCGGTGACGAGTCTCACACGTCGCGCCGCTTTGCCCGATGTACCCACAGTAGCTGAATCGGGATTTCCAGGATTTGAAGCTGAGTCGTGGACAGCCATCAGTGGCCCACCCAATATGCCAGCCGATTTAGTGCTGCGTATCAATCAAATACTCAATCGCATTTCACAAATGCCCGATGTACGCGAAAAATATGCCGTTCTCGGTTTAGATACATCGCCCCTAGCACCCGACGCCATGAAATTATTCATCAAGCAAGAGGTTGATAAATGGGGCAAAGCCGTTCGCGCATCAGGCGCCAAAGTCGATTAACAATCAAGGAGTGAAGTGAATGAACCGTATTTTGACGCCACAACAAGTTGAGCAATACCATGAAGAAGGTTTTATTATTGTTCAAGATGTCGTAGATCCTGCTACCTTGTTGCGCATGAAAGAAGTATTGGCAGAGTTGGTCCAAAAATCTCGCCAAGTATCGAACCACAACGATGTTTATGACCTGGAACCTGGACACCAAGCCAACGATCCACGCGTGCGTCGAATTAAAAAACCGCATGTGGTCGATCCTGTGTTCAAAGACTTCATGTACACGCACAAATTTTCTTCAATCTTGCAAGATCTGTTGGGTGAAGATGTGCGCTTACATGGCACCAAACTCAACCTCAAGGCGCCGCATTTTGGCTCGCCCGTTGAATGGCATCAAGATTGGGCTTTTTATCCGCACAGCAATGACGATATCTTGGCCGCAGGTGTATTACTTGACGACACCACAGAAGAAAATGGCGCGATGTATGTGATTCCAAAATCACACAAAGGCCCCACATACGATCATCACGGCCCAGACGGATATTTTTGTGGCGCGATGGATCCTGAAGCGTGCGGCGTTGACTTTACTAAAGCGGTTGCATGCGAAGGCCCTGCGGGCTCTGCTTCCTTTCATCATGTGCGCACGATTCATGGATCGGCACAAAACATTTCGACAAAATCACGCGGTCTATTGCTGTATGAAATGTCAGCGGCCGATGCGTATCCCTTGTTGGCTGTTGAAAAAAATGATTGGCAAGAATTTTCTAAGCGCATCATTTGCGGTAAAGAAACAATCACGCCACGCACAGTAGTCACACCGATTCGCATGCCCCTGCCCCCTGCAAAAAACCAAGGCTCGATTTATGAAAATCAAACAGTTGGCAAACGCTATTTTGGATTCGTCGAACAGGGCGGCAAAAAAACAGCCGTCGCATAATTCTCTTTAATCAAAAAAAACAACTGGAGATATCTAATGGATGTTCGAGCCGCTGTTGCTTACGAAGCAGGCAAACCCTTGGTCATTGAAACTGTTCAACTGCAAGGCCCGCGCTTTGGCGAGGTGTTGATTGAAATCAAAGCCACAGGCATTTGTCACACCGATGAATTCACGCGCTCAGGTGCCGATCCAGAAGGAATTTTTCCTGCGATATTGGGCCATGAAGGCGCAGGTATTGTGGTGGATGTAGGCCCTGGTGTGGTGAACCTCAAAAAAGGTGATCACGTAATTCCTTTGTACACGCCCGAATGTCGTCAATGCAAATCGTGTTTGTCGCAAAAAACCAATTTGTGTACAGCGATTAGAGGAACCCAAGGCAAAGGATTAATGCCCGATGGCACGAGTCGTTTTTCGATTGGCGGAAAACCTATTCATCACTACATGGGTTGTTCAACATTTGCCAATTACAGCGTGTTGCCAGAAATTGCATTGGCAAAAATTCGCGAGGACGCACCCTTTGACAAAGTTTGTTACATCGGCTGCGGTGTCACCACAGGTATTGGTGCGGTGATCAATACAGCCAAGGTAGAACCAGGCGCCAATGTGGTTGTGTTTGGTTTGGGTGGCATTGGTTTGAATGTGGTGCAAGGCGCTCGTATGGCGGGTGCAAACATGATTGTGGGGGTTGACCTCAACCCGGCACGCATTCCTTTGGCACAAAAATTTGGCATGACGCACTTTGTCAATCCCAAAGAAGTGGCCGGCGATTTGGTTGCGCATTTGGTGGAGTTAACAGCAGGTGGTGCCGACTACAGTTTTGAATGCATTGGCAACGTTGATGTGATGCGACAAGCTTTGGAATGTTGTCACCGCGGTTGGGGTGTATCGGTCATCATCGGCGTCGCAGGCTCAGGACAAGAAATCAAAACTCGTCCCTTTCAATTGGTCACGGGTAGAACATGGAAGGGTACGGCCTTTGGTGGCGCCCGCGGTCGCACCGACGTTCCAAAAATTGTGGATTGGTACATGGATGGAAAAATCAATATTGATGATTTGATCACGCACACCATGCCGCTTGAAAAAATCAATCATGGTTTTGATTTGATGCACGCAGGCGAATCGATTCGCAGCGTCGTCGTTTATTAATCAAGGAATAAAAAAATGGCTCAACAACTTTTGGTATATCAATCGATGTGGGCCATGGAGAGACGAAGCCCAGACGGGCAGGAATGGAGTTTGCAAGAAAAACTCCAAATGATTCACAAAGCTGGCTTTGATGGTGCGGGTGTTCGTTTTGCAGATAAAGATCACGTCAAAGAGGTAACGACTTTTTTGCGCGATCACAACATGACTTGGCAAGCGCAAGCCTATCCACAAACCGTTGATGATCTCAAACCGATTTTGGATCATGTATTGGAGTTCGGTGCAGATCATCTCAATGTACAACCTGATGTACGCCCGTACACCGTCAAAGAATGCATTCCACTGATTGAGGGTTGGCGCAAACTGGCCAAAGCAGCTGGGGTGCGCATGCATATTGAAACGCATCGCAACCGCATGACCACCGATTTATTTTTTACATTGCATTTGCTCGATGCCCTACCCGATTTGCATTTAACAGGTGACCTGTCGCACTATGTGGTGGGTCGAGAGTTTTGGTATCCAATTTCTGCACAAGACGATGCGTTGATGGATCGCATCATTCAACAATGTTGGGGCTTTCATGGCCGCGTTGCAAGTCGCGAACAAATTCAACTTCAACTTGGTTTTCCGCAACATCAACACTGGGTAGCAGTGTTTATGGACTGGTGGCGCCGTGGCTTTGTGCAATGGAAGAAAAAAGCAGGCAACGATGAAACCTTTACTTTTTTATGCGAACTCGGCCCGCCCGAATACGCAATGACAGGCCCTGATGGTTATGAACTGTCCGATCGCTGGCAAGAGTCTTTACTGATGAAAGATCAAATCAGGGCCTTGTGGCAATCGCTGTAAAACCCTGACTACTCATTGAACCCATTAAACTTTGGGTGGACGATGAAGCGCACATATTTTGTTACCTGATGGATCGCGCAAATAAGCCAAGTAAAGCTTTCCTGCTGGCCCTTCTCTGTAACCAGGTGGGTCTTCGCACGCAACACCGCCATTTGCAATACCCGCATGATGAAATGCATGCACTTGTTCGACGGTTTCTGCTGCAAATCCAAGTGTTCCGCCGTTTGCATATGTTGCCTCTTCACCATTGATCGGCTTGGAGATTGAAAATACACCTTTAGGGCCTCTATAAAAATACCGCGTACCGTTATTGATAACGCCAGGACCTATACCCAATGCACCCAAAATGGCATCATAAAATTTTCTTGAATCTTCTAAATCGTTAGCGCCTAACATGACATGACTGAACATTTTTAATTCCTTTTCAAATATTACATTTTATTTTTTTCTTCATTGGCTTTGTCTTCGCGTTTCTTTTTTGCTTTTTTCAAATCAAAATATTGATGAATCGCAAAAACAAAGACTAATAAAAAAACACTCATCTCAATCCAAAGACCCATTTCAGTTTACCTCGGATAAGGACGATGCAATTTCACATCGGGGTTTATTCGAACACCAAAGCCTGGTTTATCCAAGGCACTCGCTTTCATTCTACCGTTAATCGGCACGGGCTCGTCCAACAGCAAGGGTGTAAACATCGGAACCACTTGATCGGCTTTAGGCGCCATCATTAAAAATTCTGCAAAAGGACTGTTGTGCCGCGTGATGACAAAGTGATAGCTGTAAACCGATGAACCATGCGGCACCACCAAGGCATTGTGTGCATCGGCCATAGCAGAAATTTTGATGAGCTCAGTAATTCCACCACACCAACCCACATCGGGTTGCACCAAGTCGCAACAACCCATTTCAAATAACAACCTGAATCCCCAACGCGTGGCTTCGTGCTCACCCGTGGTCACCATCATGCCTGCAGGCGCTTTACGTTTTAATTCGGCGTAACCCCAATAATCATCGGGCGACAATGCCTCTTCAATCCATTTGAGACCATGATCGTGCGCTGCATGCATCAAACGCGTCGCGTAATTCACATCCAAACTCATCCAACAATCAAACATCAACCAAAAATCTGGGCCCACACGCTCACGCATCATTTGCAAATGCGCAATATTTTTCTTTAAACCCTTATCACCTTCTGCGGGGCCATGTTGCAAAGGCATCTTGCCGCCAATAAAACCCATCGACTTGGCCAAATCTGGCCTGGCCCCTGTGGCATAAAACTGCAACTCGTCACGAACAGGACCACCCAGCAGTGCATGCACGGGTTCACCCCGCACTTTTGCTAGTAAATCCCATAGGGCTAAATCAACACCCGATATCGTATTGATGACAACGCCTTTTCGACCATAGTAAAGCGTCGCGTAATACATTTGGTCCCACATTTTTTCGATGTCGGTCACCACACGCCCTTCAAGAAAACGCGCCAAATGTTTTTCAACAATAAAGGCACCAATTTCACCTGCAGTGGTTACACCTATGCCAACAGTTCCGTCGCTGGCTTCAATTTCTACAACCAAAGTGCCCAATACATTCAATCCAAACGATTGACGACTTTGACGGTATTCGGGATAACGCGCCATTGGCGTTGAGACGTGATCGTCAATCCAATGATCGGCACCTTGATCGTGATAGTCTGCGCCGCCACCGCGAACAATAAAAGCACGCACATACCGAATGGTTGGCATTGACTTCATGATTTCTCCTTTTAAAATACTTTATGCATGATTTAAACCAACAAGTGGTATTGATTACCGGATCGAGTTCTGGAATAGGCGCTGCAGCCGCTTTGGCTTTTGCCGCGCAAGGCGCTCGAGTTGCCATTCACGGTCACACACAAATGTCGGGGGCCCATGCGGTGAAATCGCAGATCAAAGCGCAAGGCGGTGACTGTGATGTGTTTCAAGCTGACATGAGCGACCCTGCACAAATTCAACATTTGGTCGACGTTGTCATCAAGCGATTTGGTCGCATCGATGTGTTGATCAATAACGCAGGTGGTTTTATTGAACGTTGTGCTTTGATGGAAGCCAACATCGAGTTGATTGACAAAGTTTTTCACGTCAACGCTCGTTCAATGATTTTGATGAGCCAACACTGCGTGGCTCAAATGCGTCGCCAAGGAGAAGGTGGAGCCATCATCAACTTGAGTTCTCAATCGGCGCGCGGTGGTGGCTCGTTTGGAGCAGGTCTGTATGCGTCTTGCAAAGGCTATATCAATACGTTTACTCATGCGCTTGCCAAAGAATTGGCGCCCGATCATATCCGTGTCAATGCCGTGTCGCCAGGCGTCATCTTGACACCCATTCATGAAAAACACACGTCGCCCGAATTGCTCGAGCAATTGCGCATGACCATTCCCATGCAACGATTGGGTCAATCGGATGAATGCACGGGTGCGATGTTGTTTTTGGCTAGTAACGCTATGTCGGGTTACATCACAGGGCAAATTCTTGAAGTCAATGGCGGCAGTGTGATGCCTTGATGCATTGGCTAAAGTCATTGTTCAATTAGTTATTAACGATGCGCGGCAACCACAAGACCAAATCAGGAATATAAGCCACCAACAAAATCACCAGCAACCACACCAATGTAAAAGGTGTGAGCATTTTAAAAGATTCGCTGTAAGTGATGCCTGCAATTTTGCACGCCACCATCGCCAAAATTCCTACTGGCGGTGTCACTGATCCCAGCACCAACAACATGATAGTGACGATTCCAAAATGAACAGGGTCGTATCCCAAATGTGCAATCAATGGCGCCATGATTGGCACCACAATAATCAATGCAGGCACAGGCTCCAAAAATGTTCCGAGTAAAAAGAAAAAACAAATCAACACCAACATCGCCCATTGCGGATCTGTTGTGATGGTTAACATTAATTCAAGCGAAGCTTTACCCACACCAGCACGGCTCAGCACCCAGCTGAACAAACCCGCGCCAGCCAATGTAATCAATGCACTGGCAGTCATAAATGACGCTTCAGAAAAGTTTTTATAAAGCGTTGACCACGATTGATTGCGTTGAACCAATCCAAATAAAAGTGCATAAAGTGCGGCCACACCACCCGCCTCTGTTGGTGTGAATACGCCCGACAAAATGCCACCAATAATAATAACGGGCATCATGATGGCGGGTAGTGCGCGGAAAGTGACTTTCCCGCGTTCACCCCAACCCACTTTTGGAGATGGTTTTGCACCCACGTTAGGAGCCATGAACCAAACCAAAATCAACATCGATAAACCCGCCATAATTCCAGGTATCACACCACCTAAAAATAAAGAGCCAATCGATACACCCGTTACCGATCCATAAATCACGGCAATGATGCTCGGTGGAATGATCGGCGCCATCATCGATGCACATGCAGTAACCGCAACTGCAAAATCTGCGCGATAGCCTTCTTTTTTCATTGCGGGAATCATCATCGAACCAATAGCGGTTAAATCTGCCAAAGCTGAGCCAGAAATCGCGCCCATAAACATATTCGTCAAAATATTAGCCTGAGCCAAACCGCCACGGAAATGTCCTATCCATCCTTTGGATAAATTAACCAACCGCTCGGTAATCCCCGAGACACTCATCAATTCACCCGCCAATACAAACAAAGGAATCGCTAACAAAGAAAAACTATCCAAGGCTTCGTAATACTGTTGTGCCAAAATTAACAATGGCACTTGCCCGTCGATCAAAATTTTGATGACTGCAGCCAATCCCAAACAAAAACCAATCGGCATGCCCAACACCATCAGCACCGTAAAGAGCGCCAGCATCCAAGCAATACTCATAGTGAATCCCCAGGCTTTAATACCGCTTCAGCAGTTTGCCCCCACGTCAACACAATAATGATTGATTCAAGGACAGGACCTACGCATAGCGCCATATAAACCGTCCACTTTGGAATTTCAAGCAAGGGTGACATCTGATGCCAAACACGCGACATGAGTTGAACGCTTGCAACAGCGAGCAACACACAAAAAACAATCGAAAGTAAATCGCACAGTTGATAGACATACCGACGCGCGTTGGGGCCCACCATGAGTTCAAGCGCTTCAACGCGAATATGTCCACGCGCACGCCCCACGAGCACCGATGCAATCATCACACCCCAAATCATCAACCCACGGATGAGCTCTTCTGCCCAATACAAAGATTCGTTAACGACAAATCGAAAAAAGATTTGCAGTAACACCAAAACAAAATAAGTCACCAACATAGCCACCGATAGCGCGTTTAAACTTTCTTCAAGAAAACGCACCAACAGGGCCAGTCGATGGCCCTCACCGTTTGAATGATTCATAAGCAAGGGTTGTTTTAAGCAATGATATTTTAGGCCTTGGCGGCTGCCTGAACCGCTTCAACAAATGCTTTGCCCTTTGCACCCGTCTTACCAATAAAGTTGGTATGAACAGGACCCATTTTGTTTCTAAAGCTTGCAATATCGGGCGCATCAAAAGCTTTGACGCGACGTGCCAATTCTGCCCATGCGTCTTGTTGCTCTTTGATATTGGCATTCCACATTTCAGTTTGAACCGCTTGCACCGCATTGTCACGAATCACTTTTTGTACGTTGGCAGGGAATGTTGCCATGCGCTTTGCGCTGGCCATCATCGACACCTCAGTAAAGATGTGATGTGTTTTGGTTGCAAAACTAGCCACCTCATACAACTTGGATGTGACGATGTAATCGGCTGGCAATTCAACCGCATCGACCACACCTGTTTGAAGTGCGGTATACATTTCACCCGCAGGAATTGGCGATGGATTTGCACCCATGGCTTTAGCCATTTCAACCCATGTTGGAATTTCTGGAACACGCAAACGAATTCCTCTGGCATCATCGGCTTTTTGAATGGGTTTTTTGGATAAGAAAACCCTAAACCCTGACGCACCCAATGACAGTATTTCAACGCCTAACGAATCTTTTGCAAGATCGCCCACTTGTTTGCCAATCGGTCCGTATAAAACGCGTTGCACGTGATCAAAGTCATTAAACAAAAATGGCAAAGAAACAAAACCAAGCGATGGTGTCCAATTTGCAAGCGTGCCTAAGTCACTCCAACACATATCGAGTGTGCCCAATTGCAATGCTTCTGCAGAGGTGCGCAAATTAAAAAGTTGCGATGCAGGTTTGATGTCAACAGTGACTTGACCGTTGGTTTGTGCTTTGACACGATTTGCAAAACCTTCTGCGGCCTTGTGTCCAATATGTGTAATCGGCAAATGATGCGAGAACACCAAATTGATAGGGCCCGCTTGCGCGCGCGTGACAGATGGCAAGGCCATTGCACTGGCTGCGCCAGCGGCATAACTCAAAACAGAACGGCGTGAAAAACTCATAACAATCTCCTTGGTTTTTTATAGAAAATCATCTCACATGCCAATCATCGGTGAGGGGCTTGGCACCTTGAAGTTCGCCATAGCCCGCACCTGTTGTGCCACCCGGATTTTTTCCGAAGTAACGCGCATCGACATCTAAAGCAGCGGGTTGCCAGCGCACATCGCAAGACAAACGCACTTTTTGCAAAGGGCAATGGTTTTGAAATGCACCGTGCAAAGTGTACATACCAAACACCACAATGTCACCGATTTCAAAATTGCGCGACAACAATCGCGTGTTGCGTTCGGTCGCGAGCGACAAGGCATCTTGACTCAGTGTGGCTTTGCGTGACTTATCCAATGCCACGTCAAATCCATTCATAGGATCGATCAAATCTTTGAATTTTTTGGATCCTTCAACAATGGCCAACGGGCCTTGTTCAACAGGCACATTGCCAATTGGCATCCAAACGGTATACACCTGATCGTGCGCTCTTGTAAAAAAAGGATAGTCGTAGTGCAAGCCGGTTGACCTGCCTTGTACACCTGCACGTAAAAATAAATAATCATGCGGCCTCGATTTCTCACCCATGATCAAATCCATCACACGATGCATATCCTCACCGTGCGTCAAGTGACGCAAATGAGGACCTTCAGACACCGATTGCCAAAACTCGCCTCGGCTACTCACGCGTTGATCGCGATGACTCACGCCAGAAAAAATTCCTTCATGCGCAGGTTCTTTTAATTCCCCCATCTCGGCCAATCGTGCAAACACTTCTTGCCTGGCTGCTTCAATATGCTGGGGTTTGACGATCCCTTTGAGATACAGATACCCGTCTTGTTGCAGTTGCTTTCTGAGTGCGATGGGATCGGCCAACAATGGAGTGCTGTCTTTTAACTCTCCAAGCCTTTCTTGCGGAACAACCTTGGAGTTCACTAAGCAGTCTCTATTAAACAGAGGAGTCAAGGTCGCTGTCATAAAACAATCAGTTTGTGGGAAAGGAATCCAAGGTCGTTGCAATGTCCGCCTCATGGCAAACACCAACAAAATATATGCGGTTAATCTATATCATTCCAATGAATAATTTCATCTAAGCGATAACCCAATGGAATACCTCGCCTCCGCTGTCCCCACAGACCCCCTGTCTTTGTCTCGGCTGCTCAACCGATTGCGGTTTAAGCATCTCGAGTTGTTGGCTACCCTAGGGGAAACCCAGGTGTTGCACCAAGCAGCCAAACGAATCAATGTGTCTCAACCCGCAGCCACCAAAATGCTGGCTGATATTGAGTACACGTTTGGCTTTTCGCTGTTTGAGCGCCACGCACGCGGCTTGCGCCCCACGCCTTTGGGCGCACAAGTGGTTAGTTTTGCGTTGAGCCTGCAAAGACTCACCGATAACTTTGTTGAAGATTTAAATAACAAACACCACGGGGGTCATGGCCATTTGGTCATTGGCGCAATCATGGGCTCGGCCCCCGATGTATTGGCACGAGCCGTGACTGAATTAAAAAAGAAAAGACCCCTGCTGCATTTAAAAATTTTGGGCGAAACCAGCGATCAAATCAGTTTGATGCTCTCGCGAGGTGAAGTTGAAATAGCAGTGGGTCGAATCACAACGCAAGACAATGTCAATCAATTTAACTTTACGCCTCTCTCCAACGAAACCATGGTGTTGGCCGTTCGAAAAGCTCACCCTCTCACGCGTCAAAAAAATCTAAGCCTTGACCAATTGGTTCAATGGCCTTGGATCATGCAACCATCGACGAGTCCAGCCAGACAATTACTCGAATCCGAATTGGCCAAAGCGCATGTCAATTCGCCTGAAAACTTTATTGAGTGCTCATCGGTGTTTGCAATTCTTCAACTGATTCAAACAACAGACTCGATTGCAGCGGTCTCTGAATCGGTGGTGCGCGATCATGTTCACGCCAAACTCATCAAAGTCTTACCTCTACCCATTGGCGAAGTTTTGCAAAGCTTTGGCATCATGAGTCGCCGTGGAGAGGCTTTATCAGAAGCCGCGATTGATTTTTCACAATGCTTGGAAAGAGCGGCTTTGTTTGTTTGATGAATCAATCGATACTTAGATGCCAGAAGACTATTCTTTCGTATCGCTTTTACCCAATGTTTTTCTAGCGGCTTGCAATCCAATACCACCACCAATTCCAACCAAGGCAATCGCACCCATACTAGAGAGGCCGTAGCCTTGAGCAAATATGTCCCAACCGATGAGTCGTCCTAGGCCATAACCCAGCAGACAACCCACCACAAAACCGAGTGCATCAGCAATACCTTCTTTAAATAAATCAAACATAAACTTTAATCAACCTGCGCACCCGAATCTTTCACAATTTTAGACCAACGCATCAAGTCTTCTTTGAGCAATGAAGCTAACTGATCGGGCGTTGTTGTAAAGGGTTCAACGCCCAATCCCAATAACTGCGTTTTAATTTCTGGATTTTCAAGCAACTTGACAATTTGCGAATGCAATTTGTTGATGATGTCTTTGGGTGTCCCTGCGGGCACAAACAATCCATACCACGCATTGGCAAATAGACCAGGAATGGTTTCAGCCATTGTTGGCAAATCGGGTGCGAGTTGCGTGCGTTTTTCTGTGCATGTACCCAAGGCTTTTAATTGACCCGATTTGACGAACGGCATCAGCCCAGGAAAACTTCCAAATGTAAATTGCGCTTGTCCAGAAATCGTATCGGTTGCAGCACCTGCAGCTCCACGGTAAGGAACATGAACAATATCAATACCTGCAGCCGTTTTGAGCATCTCACCCAACATGTGATTGACAGTTCCATTGCCCGAGGACGCAAAATTTAATTTGCCCGGTTGTGCTTTGGCCAATGCAATCAGCTCTTGAAGATTTTTAACAGGCAATTGATTATTTGCTGCAAGCATGTAAGGAGCAACACCCACCACCATCACCGGATCAAAATCTTTGACAGGATCAAATGGTACTTTGCGATACAAAAATGGATTGATGGTTTGTACACTTTGCGCGTTCAACAACAAGGTGTAACCATCTTTGGGTTGACGCGCCACATAGGCAGTGCCCACATTACCGCCCGCACCCTGCCTGTTTTCTGCAACAACAGGCACACCCAATGCAACCGCTAATTTTTGAGCTAACGCTCGACCAATCACATCATTGGCACCACCAGGTGCTTGAGGCACAACAATAGTGATGAGTTTGTTGGGGTACGGATCTGCAGCGTTTGCAAAATGGGGAAAGATGAGTGGTGTCGCCATTGAGGCTGCGCCCTTGATGATGAGTCTTCTTGTTGTCATTTGTAACTCCTGTGATTAATAAAAAGATTCGTCTTCTAATGAAAGCAATGGAAATGCACTGAGTGCAGATGCTGGAGTAACAATGGGCGCTGCTTGCAAATGAGAAGAATTCAATTGATCCAAAGTGTTAACACCGAGCAAACTCAAACAAATACGCACTTCGTGTTCTAACAATTCAAGCATACGTACCAAGCCCGCTTGCCCAGATGCTGCCAATCCCAAACATTGCATGCGCCCAATACCCACCATATCAGCACCCAAGGCAATGGCTTTCACAATGTCGGATCCGCGATTAAACCCACCGTCCACTATGATTTTTGCGCGCCCTTGAACGGCCTTAACCACTTCAGGCAATATGTCAGCAGTACCCAATCCATGATCAAGTTGACGCCCTCCATGGTTGGATACATAAACCATATCTATGCCGTGTTCAACTGCAAGCGTGGCATCTTCAGCGGTACAAATGCCTTTGAGGATTAACGGGATTTTGTATTTGGCGCGAACGCGCTCTACATCCTTCCAATTAAAGCTGGCCTGATATTCGCGACCCGGCACCACGGTTCTTCTTAAATTTCGTTTGGCAATATCGCGTTCACGCCTGCTGTAAACCGCAGAGTCCACGGTGATACAAAAAGCCGCGTTGCCACACGCAATCGCACGATCGATCATCTCGTCAATCCAAGCCGAATCACCGTGCACATACAGTTGAAAAATTCGAAGCGCATCGGGTGCGGCTTGCGCCACCACTTCCATACCTGGCTGACAAACAGAACTCAGCATTTGTGCGATGCCATATTCATTGGCAGATTTGACCGAAGCCACGGCGCCATCAGCAACAAATAATTCAAGACTCCCCACTGGCGCCAATAGCAAAGGTAATTTGATTTTGCGATTTAAAAATAAAGTACCTGGATCGCAATGACTCACGTCTTGCAACACGCGCGGTCTAAAAGCCCATGCATCTAATGCTTGGCGATTGCGTTTAAGCGTTGTTTCGGTTTCGGTTGCGCCAACAATGTAATCCCAATTGTCATGATTGAGTTTTTGTCGAGCTTTTTTGACCAATTCATGCAAAGTCATGAATTCATTGGGTACGGCGTGGGGTGCGAGATTTTTTTGATTCATAGAAGTCTTGTCCACCTAAAAGTGTAACCCCATTAGAATGCCCCCATCATTCTGTATTGGACTTCACTATGAATCGCGAAATCATCGAACAACTGGCGCCAACGGGCTCGCTCAGAGCGGGCATCAACATGGCCAATTTTCTATTGGTCACCAGTCGCGGCCAACATGGTGAACCCCAAGGCGTGGCCCCAGACATGGCCAACGCCATTGCAAAGGCCTTAGGCGTACCATTGGTATTGGTGCCCTACGCTTCACCTGGCGAATTGGCCGATGCCGCCAACGCGGGAGTTTGGGATATTGGTCTGATTGGCAACGAACCAGCCCGGGCCGAAAAAATCACTTTCAGCGCCGCCTACTGCGAAATAGAAGCCACTTATTTAGTACCACCCGGCTCCAAATTCCAACACGCATCCGAAGTCGATCAGTCGGGTGTGCGCATAGCAGTAATGGCGCGAAGTGCCTACGACTTATGGTTGGTTAGAAATATCAAACACGCGCAACTCGTTCATGGTGAGACCTTTGATTCCACGTTTGAAATTTTTGCATCACAAAAACTCGAAGCGATGGCGAGTTTGCGTCCTGGCTTACTCAGAGACGTTGAAAAAATGCCAGGATCTAAAATTTTGAACGGACAATTCACGTCGGTTCAACAATCGGTAGGAACACAAAAAAATAAACCGCAAGCTGCCGGCTTTTTGCGTCAATTTGTAGAAGATACAAAGGCTTCAGGAATGGTTGCTCAATGGATTGAAAAACACAAAGTGCAAGGTTTGTCGGTTGCACCGCCTTCCAAACCCTAAGTCGCTTCTTGAAATTGCATCACAAATCTTGCTCCTGTCGCTGAATTTTTATCTAGCATCAAGTAACCGCGATGATTTTCCATCACCGCACGACTAAGCCATAGACCCACGCCCATTCCATCATTTTTTGATGTGCGAAATAGCTCGAAAATATGCTCTTGAGCCGCAATCGGAACACCGACGCCACTATCTTCAACGCTCAGAGATGTCTTACCCTCAATTTTCGTAGAGGTTATCGCAATCGATCGCTTGGTATTTTGATCTTCTACAGCCTCTATTGCGTTATTTAAGAGATTAAGCACTACCATCTCCAATTGACCTGAGTCACCACGAATCATTAAATCAGGATCCACATCAAGCTTTAACTCAATGTTTTTAATCAAACACTCCTCTTTGACCAAATCAGTCGCAGCCTGAACAACAAGAGCAATACTGACATTTTTAAAATTAGTAGGATTATTATGAAAAACTCTTTTTACATTTTTTATAATCTCTGAAATCTTATCGACATCCTTGATTAAATAAGTCAAATTCGACTTAAAGAAAATTTCATCGGGCGGTTTATCAACCACTGCCAACAAAAATTCTGCATTCAGGCGAATAGAAGTTAGCGACTGATTGATTTCATGGACAAATGTAGAAGCCATGATTCCTGATCGACTCGATTTGACAGAAGATGATAACGAAGTCAGTATCCTGTTTTTCTCCAACAATACCAATGACAGCTCGCTGTTGAGTTGGTCTGCATTTTTTAAGTCTTTGTTTAATTTGATGATTTGCTGAGCATTCATTAATTGAGAATTGATTGCCGCCTTTTCAGAGGCCCATGATTTCTCGATGTAATACCCATTTATAGCAATAAAGGTGAGTACGTCCGCAGCCATAACGCCCCAACGCGTTGCAAATGAAATCATATTTTCACTAAAAAGATCAATTCCCGATGGATCAGATCCGCGTGTTACAACAAATATTCGGATCGAATAACAAATAAGCGATAAAAAAGAAAAAGCCGTCAATAATTTTCCAAAAAAACTGGGTTCGATTTTTTGCAAACGAATCAATTCATAAATGTGCCAAATGACACACACACCCAATGCACTCATTACCAGAGCGACACGTTGCTGAAAAGTTCCGTGAGTTCGGGTGTATTCAAATAAGAATAAAAACACGACCGTTAGAACGAAAAAAATAAATACGAGTCGATTAGAGATTCTTATATTCCATCCCCGAAAAAGCAAGCCCAGCGCCAAAGCAGCTGCAAAAATACTGGTATTGGCACAAGTAATCAGAACTCGATCAACAAAAGGCACGACAGCAAAAAAAGCATAGCCCATGGCAATGAAAATCAAGGATGCACGCCAATAGTTGGTCATCTGGCTATTTACTTTTAAGTCCAGAAAAGCGGAGATGGATAGCCCAAGAATGAGTAAATCAAATCCCAAGAAGGAAATAACGTTGATATCTAACATATTTGAAATCTATTTAGTTCGCTCGATCTTAAAGCTTTGATCCATAATCCCAGCCACACGCCCGCCTTTTTGAATTTCCAATTCACCATAACTCAATTTACCGTTAATCAGTCCCGTGGAATAAACGAGGACATGCTCTGAGCATGAAACTTCATTGTGAATTTCACCCTGCACACCCATTTCACGAGATATAATTTTTCCTCTGATGACGCCGTATTGTCCAACCTGCAAATGATCAACTGATATTTCTCCCTTCACATCTCCATTGATCAATGCATAACCCCTTGCTGAGATCGATCCTACAAACGTGACACCCTGACCTATGGTGATGCTATCGCTCAGATTGAAGCGATCCAATCTATTTTTTTCTTCATTCATTTTATTGTTCTTTCAGTGTGATATTTTTAATGTCATTTCGGGGCAGTCTTAATAAATGACCTTGATAGAAGAGTTTGAATTCATTTAAGTTATGGCTAAAAATTTCAAAGGGCGGACGTCCTCTCACAGTTTGCGATTGTGCGCTTTTTAATTGCAGAACTTGTAAATTGCTTACGGCATCTTTGACGCAAATCGTTCCACCCATATTTGCCACAACATGCACATAGTCTCCAGGCTTGGTGGGTTGGTTTCCAATTAATGTTGTTGGCTCTTTACCCCAATGACATTCAACGGAGATTTCTTTGTTACCCTTGAAGGCAACTTCTTTAGATGGAGTGGTAATCGGCTCTATCGCTTTGGCTTGAACAGGTGATGTCACCATTGGCGTTGCAGGTTCTGATTGCGCAATCTGATTGACAGCCTTTACTTCGATTTGAGTTTTAGAAAAATAAAAAATTAGTATCACGAACCCAAGAAATAACACTCCTGCGCCAACATACTGAAAATGCATATATTTTTTGTTTTTAACCAATTCCAAAATAACGCTGTATGTAATTGCAAACCTATTCGTTGGAATCACAACTGGAGTTTCAAGCTCTGGCATTTGTTGCTGTGCTGACTTTTCTTTAAAAGGCTGTACATCTGCGCCAAAGTGCATCAGCAACTTGCGCCCTGTTGCTAGTTTGATTGCAGGGGTATAAAAGCTACTTTCCCCGCCCTCCTCTAATTGCTTAACATGGGAATTAGATACGGCATAAATTTTGGCGAGAGTTGATTGTTCAATTCCCGAGTCCTCTCGTAATTTTTTGAGCATTGCGCCATCTACTGGTAACCAGACCTGTTTCGTCATGGTTTAAATATCATCACTATTTTGTTAATAGCGAGTGAAACTTAAAAGCAGGTCCACTTTGATTGCGTTCAGACTTGAAGTTCTCTCTGCGATTTCTGATCCATGTCATTGGCGTCGTCGCTTTGTATTTTGTAAATGAGTATTGAATGGATAGGTGGTCAAAGCCCGATTCATTCATCAACTCTGACCAACCAATCGGCTCCTGAATATGCTCGTCTATCCAAACGCACAGCTCCTCGAACTGTTCTTTATTCAATCCTCGTTGTATATGATTTTCCAGTAAGAGCATATAATTTCCCTTGAATCTGCTTGTACTCAGATATAGTGCTTCTTCGACAATTTATTCATAGATTGGATATCTTTTTGCTGTTTTGACCTATACCTAATTGGGGAATCAGGATCTTGATTTTCTTAGTAAAAACCCTTATAAATCACGCAATCTTTCATTGATTTAATGTCTATGACACAAGAACATGTGTATTTAGTAGATGACAACTTAGAAATTCGTTTTCATCTTAAAAGTTTGTTAATCCAAAAGGGATATAGCGTTCACGACTTCGATGGATCTCAGGCATTCATCAACGAACTAGAGAAGTTGATTCATCCCTGTGTGTTAGTCGTCGATATGCGAATGCCAAATATTAGTGGTCTCGACTTACAACATCATATAAAACTAAAAAATATTTTTATACCGACTATTTTCATTAGCGGTGAAAGTCAGCATCAGGAAATTATTGATGCGATGAAAAGTGGTGCCATTGAATTTTTATGGAAACCCTTCCAAGTCAATGATTTAATTGACGCAATCAAGCGCGGACTGGGTATTGATATTGAGAATACGAACATTCAACAAAAAATAATTCATCTAAAGGGATTACAAGCTGAATTAAGCGCACGTGAGAATGAGATTTTTTTGTTGATTCATAAAGGCCTAAGAAACAAAGAGATCGGTGAAAAATTAGGTATCTTTTCAGATACCGTAAAAAAACATCGCGCACAAGTTCTAGAAAAAATGCAAGTTACAACACTTCATGAACTCCTGATGCTTTGGGATGGCATTGAACCAAAAATTTAGTATTGTTAGTTAAAAAAATTGCTTAATTTGAACCAAAAATTTAGTATTGTTAGTTAAAAAAATTGCTTAATGAATATTTTTGTTGTTGCTAGAGATTTATAAAATCATGGCATAGCCCCTGCAAAAACTAATTATTTCTAATGCTTATTCAGTATATATTTTTAGACAAGTTCCCCAATTGGGTATGGCGATCGACGATTAATTACAAAATAATTCAATATGTTTAATTAAAAACAATCTAGTGTCAAAAATAATTCAACCAACAGATTCCCAAATTGCTGTGATGAGCAACGAACAACGCATCGATCATCTTTGTACTTGGATTGACGAGCACCTCGACCAACGCATCGAGTGGTCCGACTTGACCCACGCAAGCGGACTCGACAATTTGGCGTTGCGAATTTTATTTGCAAAATATCGGTTTATTCCACCCATGACATGGATCAAATTACGCAGAGAGCAATCTAAAACAAACGAACCCTTAAATCCAAGCGCTGATCAAGACTGTTGAATTCAATGTGAGCTTGAATGCTTGGGCAAATTTCAATCGACTGTCATTCCAGAATCTCTTACCACTGCACCCCACTTGGCAATTTCTTCTCTCGTCATTGCAAGTAGTTCTGTAGGGCCCGCTTTGAGTGCTGTCGCACCTTGTGCAGTTAAAAATGCTTCCATATCGGTTTGCGTTTGAAGCGTTGCAACGGCTTTGCGCATTTGCTCGATCATCTCTTTGGGCACGCCCTTGGGTGCGTAAATAGCAACCCACAACTCGCCCACCAATCCTGGAACTGTATCGTTGGCCAACACCACATCGGGTAATGCAGGTGCGCGATGCAATGAAGTCACTGCCAATGGTTTGAGTTGTCCGCTTTTGATAAATTGCAAACACGCAGGAACTGTACTCACCAAATAACTGACGTTACCGCTAATCACATCGGTGATCGCTGGTGCAACACCTTTGTAAGGCACATGCGTTAAATTGATTTTTTGAGATTTTTTTAACATCTCCATTAAAAGATGGGAGAACGTGCCATTACCCGCAGAGCCATAACTGTATTTACCGGGCTCACGACGCGCAAGCGCAATCAAATCAGCAAGATTATTCACGGGCAACTTGGGGCTGACCACAATGGCGTGCTGAACCAAAGCAATTGCTGCAACAGGCTCAAAATCATTGATGGGGTCAAATCCCGTGTTTTTGTAGAGTGCTGGATTAATGGCTTGCGTACTATTAACGGTAACCAGCCACATACTGCCATCTTTGACGCCCGATTTAGCCACATAGGCGGACCCCACATTGCCGCCCGCACCTGTTCGGTTTTCAACAACCACGTTGGATCCAATGAGTGCGGGTAAACGCGCAGCAACCGCACGGGCCATCACATCATTGGAGCCACCTGCGTTTTGAGGCACCAAAAAAGTAAGGGTTTTGGGTAATGTCGATTGGGCTTGCGCGGTAAGTCCGAGGCACAGAGGTGACATCGCCAAGGCAGTGGATAGTCGGCGTCTAAGTAAATCATTGGGTTTCATGGTTTTTGTCTCCTTTTGCGTATATTACATGCATGACAAGCTAGCATTGACAGTTGGAAAATTTCTGCTTGTAATAAGCCTTTATATTTAATCTCACATGACAGCATCTTCTCATCCTTTTAAAGACTTGGTAGTGATCGAACTTGGGCACAGCGTCGCCGCGCCATTTGCAGGACAAATATTTGCGGATTTGGGCGCCACCGTCATCAAGGTAGAAAAAGAACAAGGCGACGACGCGCGTAAATGGGGTCCTCCGTTTTGGGAAGGTGCATCTTCGATGTTTCAATCACTCAATCGAAACAAGCAATCGGTTGTGTGCGATTTAAGAAAACCCGAACACAAAGAAGCACTGTTAAAACTTATTGACGAGCGCGCCGATGTACTCATTCAAAATTTAAGACCCGGTCAAACCGAAGAATTAGGTCTTGACTGCGCCACCTTACTCAAAAGAAAACCTTCATTGGTGTATTGCAACATCGGTGCTTTTGGCAAGCCTGGTCCGTTGCAAGACAAGCCCGGTTACGACCCTTTGATGCAAGCCTTTGGCGGCATCATGAGCACCACGGGTGAACCAGGACGCCCTTCTGTTCGCGTCGGAGCGTCAATTGTGGATATGGGTACAGGCATGTGGGGCGTGATTGGAATATTAACGACGCTCATGCAAAGACAAACCACAGGCAAAGGTGGCGTTGTCGATGTATCGCTCTTTGAAACAGCCACAACATGGGTCTCATTGTTGGCTTCACAGTTTTTAGCCAACGGACATATCTCTGGCAAACAAGGCTCGGGCGCATCGGGCATCGTGCCCTACAAAGCCTATGCGGCATCTGATGGTGAATTGGTGATTGCAGCGGGAAGTGATTCATTGTTTAAAAGTTTGGCCAAAGCTGTAGGACATCCTGAATGGTGTGATGACGAGCGATTTATCTCAAACCCTAAGCGTGTGGAACACCAAACCGAGTTGTATCGCATGCTTGATGACATCATCAAAATGCGCACTACAAAAGAATGGGTCACCATTTTAGAAAGTGCGGGCATCCCGTGTTCACCCGTTCAATCGATGGCCGATATGGTTGCACATGAGCAAACACAAACCTTGCAATTGATACAAGACGTTCCCAATTCAGAGATGAAGTTTTTTGGACTTCCAATGCGCATCAATGGTGTGCGTTCCGATATTCAAACCGCACCACCCGCATTAGGACAACACAACGATTTATTATTTTTTAAAACGGAGACTCTCAAATCATGAACCTTCCCAGCTATGAAACCTTGCTCACTGAATTGGTCGAGCCGCATCTTCTTAAAATCACTTTAAATCGACCACAAGTTGGCAACGCCATTAACACGCAAATGGGTCGTGATTTTTTAGACCTATGGACACGACTCACAGAAGATACACAAAATATCCGTTGCATTGTTCTCACAGGCGCAGGAGAAAAAATATTTTGCGCAGGCGGTGATCTAAAAGAACGCAAAGGCATGACCAAAGAACAATGGATCAAGCA
Source organism: Betaproteobacteria bacterium (assembly GCA_009921265.1). Taxonomy (GTDB): domain Bacteria; phylum Pseudomonadota; class Gammaproteobacteria; order Burkholderiales; family Burkholderiaceae_C; genus Limnohabitans. Next base: position 22,867 of record RFYV01000039.1, read on the forward strand.
ACACCAATTATTTGAACGCATGTATTGGACCCAAACCGATATGCCCATTCCAGTGATTGCAGCTGTGAATGGCCATGCTTATGCGGGCGGTTTTGAAACTATGTTGACTTGTGATTTTGTGTATGCGTCAAGTGCGGCAAGGTTTGCACTCACCGAAGTGACCTTGGGCATCATGCCAGGCGCTGGCGGAACTCAAAATTTACCCCGCGCCATTGGCCAGCGACGCGCCAAAGAAATGTTGATGACGGGGCGCCCGATTGACGCGGCCAAGGCCTTGGACTGGGGCCTGCTCAACGAAGTGTGCGAGCCCGATCAGGTGTTAAACAAAGCCTTGGATACCGCAAGAATCATCTCGGGAAATGCCCCCTTGTCGGTACAGCAAATCAAAAAGTCTGTACGCTATGGACTAGAGATGGAATTGCGCACCGCCTTTCGCTTCGAGGTCGAGGCTTACAACCATTTGATTGAAACCGAAGATCGATACGAAGGTGTATTGGCTTTCAATGAAAAACGCAAACCCGTTTTCAAAGGGCGCTAAACCTTATATGAAATTCAACGATTGAAAAGAAATTAAACAATGACTTCCAATAACAATTTAGATCATGTCACCGTATCGCTTGGCGAGGACTATTCAGATATTCGCGAAAATGTGCGTCGCATTTGCGCAGGTTTTCCGGGTGAATACTGGCGCCGTTTAGAAGAAAAACTCGACTACCCCACCGAATTTGTCAAAGCATTAACCGATGCAGGATATTTGGGAGCGCTTATTCCAGAAGAATACGGCGGTGCAGGATTGCCCCTTCGTGCGGCCTCTGTCATCCTCGAAGAAATTCATGCGAGTGGCTGTAACGCAGGCGCGTGTCACGCGCAGATGTACATCATGGGCACTTTGCTTCGTCACGGATCGGAAGAACAAAAGAAGCGCTATCTACCAAAAATCGCCAGCGGTGAATTGCGACTCCAAGCGTTTGGCGTCACAGAGCCGACATCAGGTACTGACACCACGCAACTCAAAACGCGTGCGGTTCGCAATGGCGATCACTATGTGGTGCACGGGCAAAAAGTATGGACTTCTCGTGCATTGCACTCTGATTTGATGTTGTTATTAGCGCGCACCACACCGCTTGATCAAGTCAAGAAAAAAACAGAAGGTTTATCGGTGTTTTTGGTTGATATTCGTCAAAGCCTTGGAAAAGGACTCGAGATCAAACCTTTAAAGGCCATGATCAATCATCACGCCACCGAAGTATTTTTTGACGGCGTCAAAGTGCCAGCAGAAAATCTCATTGGCGAAGAAGGCAAAGGCTTCAAATATATTTTGGATGGCATGAATGCAGAGCGTATTTTGATTGCCTCTGAATGCATCGGGGATGCACGTTGGTTTACCAAAACAGCCGTTAAATATGCCAACGAGCGCATTATTTTTGGCAGACCCATTGGACAAAACCAAGCTGTTCAATTTCCCATTGCCAGAGCGCATGCAGAAACAGAAGCAGCAGAAATTTTGTTGCGCAAATCCGCTGCGATGTTTGCAGCCAATATTCCCTGCGGTGGCGAAGTCAATATGGCCAAGATGCTCGCGTCCGAGGCCGCATGGCATGCGGGTGAGGCTTGTTTGCAAACCCATGGTGGCTTTGGTTACGCCAAAGAATACGATGTCGAAAGAAAATGGCGCGAGACTCGATTGATGCAAATCGCTCCCATCTCTACCAACCTGATTCTTTCTTATGTCGGCGAACACGTGTTAGGTATGCCGCGTTCTTTTTAATCAACTTCAATTCAAACAAAGAGACAAACATGACTGGACTCACCTCAGAACTCGCAAAATTTGTTCATCAACCCAATTTCCCTGCTTACCCACAACGCGTTGTTGAAATTGTTCAATCGGGTTTTATCGACACCATTGGCACGATGCTGGCGGGTCGTGATGAACCCGTTGTCAAAATTGCGCGTCAATTTGTTGCACAACGACAGTCAACAGCGCGTGAAGCCTCTGTTCTTCTCACATCAGAGAAGGCCTCTTGTGCGGATGCTGCACTTATCAATGGAGCAGCGGGTCATGCATTAGATTTTGACGATGTAGCGTTGGGTGGACACCCCAGTACGGTTTTGGTTCCTGCGGTACTTGCTGCGGGTCAATTCAAAAATTGTTCAGGTGCAGACGCACTACGCGCTTATTTGGTGGGCTATGAGGTATGGGCCGAATTGTTTGCACGCGAAAAAGATCCTTATCACCTCAAAGGATGGCATCCCACTGCGGTACTCGGCACTGTTGGTGCGGCAGCGGCAGTGGCACACTTGTTTGGATTGAATGCATTGCAATGTCAACACGCATTGGCCTTGTCTGCAAGTATGGCCAGTGGTTTGGTCGCTAATTTTGGAACGATGACTAAACCTTTGCACGCAGGACGCGCATCAGCATGCGGCATCGATGCCGTTCGAATGGTTGCGTTAGGTCTCACCGCTTCACCCGATGCAATCGAACATCATGCGGGATATTTGTCTGCGCTCTCACCCATGCAAAATGTAGACAAAACTTCATCTGCATCCAAAATTGGACAAGCATTTCGTGCGCTCGATTACGGTTTATCGATCAAAAAATATCCCACTTGTTATGCCACGCATCGCGTAATTGACGGACTTCTTGATCTTAAAAAAGAACACGCGCTTTTAGCAAACAAGGTCAAATCGATTCGCGCACAAATTGGCAAATCACAAGCGTCAATGCTTCGCAATCATTCACCCATCACCGGTTTAGAAGCCAAATTCAGCATGGAGTTTGCAGCGGCATCTGCACTGGTTGCTGGCAAAGTGGGCTTATCCGAATTAACTGATGAATTTGTGGGCACACCTGCGATACGCGAACTCATGAAGAAAGTAGAAATTTCTGTAGTCGATACAGTTTGTCCAATTGAGCCTATTTTTGCAATGAATGATCGCGTACAAATTGAATTGAAAGACGGCACTACATTTGAATCGGGTGATATTCGATTTGCACGTGGCAACGCGATGCTTCCACTCAAAGAAGCCGAGATGCAAACTAAATTTTTAGATTGCACACGCGGTATTCAAGGATTAGACAATCAAGCCTTGTATGCTTCGCTCTCCAATCTTCAAGGTGTTAGTCGTATTCAACAAATCACTCACTAACTCCATTGTCTTTACCAATCGCATGGTCATCTGACCTCATTGACACCACCACTCGACACGGCCGTCGTTTGGCAGTGCACGATGGTGCCGATGCACAACTCACTTTTGACCAACTGTGTCAGCGCGCGCACGATCTCGCTGCGTATTTAATCCATCGAGGCGTGAAGCCTGGGGACCGTGTTGCTTCGTGTTTGCCCAATGGCATCGTTGCGGTTTGGGTGTCTTATGGCATCAAAATTTGCGGCGCTGCAGAAACAACGTTGAACTGGAAATACACGCAAGAAGAATTGGCATGGTGTCATCAACTGTCGCAATTCAAAGATGTGGTCACTCAACCAGGGCGAGAAAACGATTGGAAAGAACTCGGTATTAACGCGCTTTTATACCAAAACATTCCATCGACTCCAACGCAAATATTGCCAAGCGTAGAACAAGATACATGGGGACGCTTGTTGTTTACATCGGGCACTACTGGCAAATCCAAAGCCGTTGTCTATACGCATGGTCAACGCTGGCAAGGCGAACAACAACAAAAAGCACACTTGCCTTGGATTCCAAGCGTTAACGACAAAATACTGTTAATGACGCCTTATATCCACGGTGCATCGCTCATCGCCTTTGCTTGGTTGGATCATGGTGCACCTTTGATATTGCTTGATGGTGTTGAATTAGAAAAAGTAAAAAAACATATTCAAGACCCTGAACTCAAAGCGATCTTTGCGCCACCGACGGTGTTAGCAAAACTTTGTGCAACATTTGCTGGACAAACATTTACGCACATTCAATGCATCTTCACGGGCACACAACCTCTACCGCCCGCTTTGTATCAAAAAGCCTTGGTGATTTTTGGACCTGTTGTGCGTATCACTTACGGCAAATCCGAATGCGTTAACCCCATCACCATTTTGAGACCTGAACAAACACATGCGTTTTATACGCAAGATGTGGTACCCGCAGGCGCATGCGTGGGTTGGCCGCCATCGGGTGTTGAAATCAAAATTGACGTACAAACGCAAAACGATGAAGACGCAACAATCGATTTCAAGCAAGGTGAAATATGGCTTCGTGCACAACAAATGTCATTGGGCTTAATTGATGCCAATGGTTTGCGTTTGCACGAACCCCATGGTTGGCATTCAACGGGTGACTTGGGTTATATCGATGCGATTGGTCGCGTTATGCTCACAGGTCGAGTTGCCGACGTCATCAAAACAGGCGGCTACCGGGTCAACCCCGACGAAATTGAATCGGTGTTGGCCGATCTTCCCAACACCAGCGCCATGTGTGTCACGTCCTTGCCTTCCGAGTATTGGGGAGAAGTCATTGTGGCAGTTGCCGAGTCAGAAGATTTGTCTTGGGTCGATGCAGCCAAACAAAAATTAGAAACGATATCTCGCCACAAACAGCCGCGAATATTTTTTCATTTCAAAACACTGCCTCGCAACCCACAAGGCAAAGTGAGCCGCAAACAGGTATCAGCGTACATCCTTAAAACTCATTGCGTGAGTGAAGGCGCGTATCCTGTTTTACAAGCTCTCTAAAAATTATTCGGCTTTGATGTTGTTAGTCTTAATCACATCACTGAAACGTGTAGAAATAAATTTCAAATATTTATTGAATTCATCCACACGCCGATAATCGATTTCAACAGCGATATTTGAAAACTGTTGCTTCAAATCAGCTGAAGGCATAATTTTTTCAATGGCGGTACTTAAGCGCTCCACCACTGCTGGTGGAGTACCCGTAGGCACCATCACACCCACCCATGCACCCAAATCAAATCCAGCCAAACCCGGAATACCTGTGGCACTCGCAAAGGGTGTCACGCCAGGTGTGACTGAACTGCCTTTTTCAAGCGACACACCGTAAGCACGCAAACGACCACTGCGAACAAAAGGCATGGTTGAGGCTGCAGTTTCAATGCAATAAGCAACTTGTCCACTGATCACGTCGGTTAATGCAGGGATTGAACCTTTGTAGGGCACATGCACTGCTTTTAAACCCACCGATGCGTTGAACGACTCTGCAATCAAATGCGCAGTAGCACCAGTGCCAGATGATGCAAAACTGTATTTACCTGGATTGGCTTTGACCACTGCAACAAATTCACGCAAATCGTTGGCAGGAAAGTTTGTACCCGTGACCAACACATAGGGTGACATACCCACCATCGCAACGGGCACCAAATCTTTTTCGGGCACGTAAGGTGTTTTGCCAAATAAGGGACTGATCGATACGGGACCGCTAGACGCAGCAAGCAATGTGTAACCGTCAGGTGGAGACTTTGCAACCGCATCAGTACCGATGGAGCCGCCTGCTCCTGCTTTGTTGTCAATAACTACCGTCTGCCCCAATATCTTGCCCAACTCTTGCGCAACCACACGACCCACTAAATCGGTGGCTTGGCCGGGTGGCCATGGCACGACCATCTTGAGGGCGCGATTGGGATAAGCTCCTTGCGCTAATAGTTGAGTGGGCGTCAGCACTGACAAGGCCGCTGCAGAAGCAACGCCCGTCATAAGTTGACGTCTTTTGGTTTGAATATCGTTGGGCATCTATGTCTCCTGAAAATAAAGGATTTAATTTTTGTTATTCATGATAGCGAGAGAAATGGAAATGCGCAAACGAATAACCCCTTAGTTTTTAGACCCTTCAAAGGGTGAGCGGTCCACGCCGCAGAGGTTCTCCATCACCTTGCAAACCGAGGCGGTATCGGACATTTCATACCCTTGAGCCACCGCAGCCGAATGGATATTGGCCGCTGTTGAAAACAAGGGGGTTGGGCAGTCAATGGTTTGCGCAAATTGACTGATGATTGAAATATCTTTGGCCATGACTTTGAAATTGGCCGATACATTTTGATCGTACACATTGCGCACCATCATCGGGCCTCTTACTTCAAACATGCGTGAACTTCCCGCGCTGCTTTTTAAAACATCGTAAATTGTCTCGGGCGCAATGCCCGACTTCATACCAAACGCCATAGCTTCAGCAGCAGACACGTTGTGAATCGTCACTAATAAATTAGCTACATATTTCATTCGACTGCCATTACCCAAAACTCCCAAGTAATGAATTTCTCGACCAATCGCTTTAAAAAAGGGTCTCATCGCTTCAAATGAGGGAGCGTCTCCACTTCCAAAAATAACCAAATCCGCATGAACCGCTTGCGCACCCGTACCACTTACAGGGCAATCAAGCATGGTGTGCCCGCCAGATTTTAAAATTTCTGCAGCTTTTTCTTTGTCTTGCAACGCAAGCGTTGCAGTATCTGCAATTACCAATGGTTTTTTGCAAGCGCCAATACCTGTTTTGGCATCAACAACATCCATTAAAGCTTGCGGAGAAGGCAAAGAGGTGATGATGTATGAGCAAGCATTGGCCACTTCAATCGGGGATTGAGCGGCCTGCATCCCCTCTTTGGCCAGTTGCTGCACCTTGGCCGAGTCAACGTCGTAGCCTACAACTTTAAAACCCTTGGACATGAGGTTGCGAGCGTAAGAGCTGCCCATAATTCCGAGGCCAATGATTCCGATGGTGTTTGACATGTGATTACCTTTTAAAAATTAATCCAATGGTTTGTTATCAATGCATTCTCAATGCCAAGGCTTGTGTTCTCACATCAGTATTAACCCGTGCTTTTTTGTGTCTCGTCTGCGATTGACATAGAGAGTTCCTGAATCTAGAGTGAACTAAAATTTTTCTTCAACCCTTTTTTTATAAAGTGAGGTGTCTATGTCTTTAGCGGAACATGTGAGAGTTGCATTTGCCAATGAGTCAGAGTTAGATTGGTTGCCACTGAAAGAGACGCCTGGATTTGGTGGTCACGACATTCCTGGTATTCAATGTAAATTTTTTGGTAAAGAAAATGTAGGGCCTTGGTTCTATTTGGTAAAACACGAGCCAGGCGTTGTCGTTGAAAGACACCGTCACGATGGCGATGTATTTCACTACATTCTGGAAGGCGAATGGAAAATTGGCACCAGTAAATTAAAGTTTGGTCCTGGCTTCATGCAATATGAAAAACAAGGCCTTTACTACGGTCCTTTAATCACAGGCGATACAGGTTCTTTGTTTTTAGCGATCTATGACAAGGCTCCTAACTTTGTTCCAGCTACGGGCGAAGAAAAAAATGTTCAGGTTGAAAAAGCCTACGAACGCGATTGAAATCATTTAGTAAAAATTAAAATTTAAAGGAGTCATCAATGCTTGCTTTTCTATCGATTAAAAAATGGGGTGCTTTCGTAATTAGTGCGGTCTTTTTGTGTTTGAGTTTTCAAACACAGGTTGAAGCGCAGCAACTTCAACAAACCATTAAATTAAGAGTCGGTGGTCCACACACGCCTGAAGGCGCACCATGGGTTAAGTTCATTCAAGATATTTTTATTCCCGATATCAAAGCAGGTGCTGGCAAACTGGGCTACAACGTTGAGTTTGTTGAAACTTGGGGCGGCTCAGTGACTAAGATGAATGAGACATCAACGACAATTCAAGGTCGAATTTTGGATATCTCTTACATCACATTTCCTGCAGAAGGGTCCAAATTTCCATTGCATAATTTTCACTACTGGATTCCATTTGGCAACAGCGATCCTGTAGTTACCTACAAAGCCTCTAAAGCAGTATACGAAGAATTTCCAATCCTTACGCAAAGTATCGAGCGTCGTTTTGGTCAAAAACTATTGGCGATTTCCACCGTTCAAGACTACGGGATTGTTTCTAGTTTTCCGATTAAAGGATTGGCTGATCTCAAAGGCCACAAACT
>RFYV01000040.1 GCA_009921265.1 Betaproteobacteria bacterium
TTCGTGGCCTCATCAGTATGTTGATGGGTCCCGAATCGCGCAATTACCCAACACCATGGACAGGACAAACCTTGCATTGGGGTGGTTTGGCTATTGCACAACTGCATTTGCTCATCTTGGCCTGCGCACTGGGGGTCACTTTGATTTTGTATTATTTTTTTAAATTCACCCGTTTAGGAATTGCGATGCAAGCGTCATCGCAAAATCAGTTAGCTGCCTACCTCAATGGCATTGCAGTCAAACGTGTGAATGCCATGGTGTGGGCCTTGGCAGGTGCCACCGCAGCACTCGCTGGCGTTTTATTGGCGCCCATTACCTTGGTTGATATCAGTTTGTGGTTTGTCACCTTAAAAGCATTGGCTGCTTTGGTGCTGGGCGGTTTTGGCAGTATGCCTGGTGCGATTGTGGGGGGTATTTTGATTGGGTTGATTGAGCAATTTGCTGGCGTCTATATGCCCGACGGCAGCAAAGACATCATCGCCTATTTGGTATTGATTGTTGTGTTGATGATTCGACCACAAGGACTCTTGGGTGAAGCGCATGGCAAAAGGGTTTAAGGGTCAATATGCGATTTGACTATCACACCCAATATCGACAAGGCTTTGCGCTGTTCAAAGATAACAGCGATCGAATTCTTTATGCCTTGTTGTTGACTGTTATGTGCGCAGTGCCATGGCTCGCCAGTTCTTTTGTTTTGGGTGAACTCGCTTATGTATTTATTTTATGCATCGCAAGTTTAGGCTTGATGGTGTTGATTGGATACACGGGGCAAGTGTCATTGGGTCATGCTGCTTTTGTGGCTGTGGGTGCTTATGCGCATGTGTGGATGATGAACAAAGGGTTGCCCATGCTGACCTCCATGCTGTCGGCAGCGGGCATCAGTGCCATTGCTGGACTGGTGGTTGGTATACCTGCGATCCGAGTCTCTGGTCTTTATTTGGCCATGGTCACCATGGCATTTGCGATTGTCATCGAACAAGTGATAGGAAACTGGTCATCCGTAACGGGTGGGTTCACTGGTATGCCTGTTCCAGACGCTCAAATTGGTAAGTGGTCACTTTCGGGACCTAAAAGTTTTTATTATTTTTGTTTGGTGTTATTGGTACTCGTTGTTGTTTCTTTGTTCAATCTGTTGCGATCCGCATTGGGACGATCATTCATGGGCGTGCGTGAATCAGAAGCCGCATCCTATGCATTGGGCATTCAAGTCAATCAAGTCAAAATAATCGCTTTTGGCTTATCAGCGGGTGTAACCGGATTAGCGGGTGCATTGCTTGCGCATCACCTCAAGTATTTAACGCCTGATGGGTTTTCACTGCTCTTATCGCTTGAGTTGGTTCTGATGGTGGTGATTGGTGGGGTTGGCAGTTTGCGTGGCGCCATTTTGGGAGGCCTATTAATTAGTCTGCTACCCACACTCATCTCCAACATCAAACCATGGTTACCGCAAGCGTGGTCCAAACAGTCCGGATTTGAAACATTCATTTTTGGTTTTATTCTGGCATTTTTTGTATTGTTTGAACCCACGGGACTCAACGGTCGATGGCTCAAATTTGTGAGTTTGATTGAATCATTTCCTTTGTACCGCAAAGATACCTTTAAGCGTAACAAGCGATACATGAAATCGGAGCGTTATCGATGAGTCACAACGCTTCACCGCCATTGCTTGATATCCAACATTTGTCCTTGTCGTTTGGCGGGATACAAGCTATTTCTGATTTTGATTTGAAGGTGCATAAGTCAGAAATATTGGCTTTGATTGGACCCAATGGGGCTGGAAAGACATCAGTGCTTAATACCATCACACGTGTTTTCACGCCGCAATCGGGTGAGATTATCTTCAAAGAAAGAGACATCAGCCATTTACCTCGTCACGCCATTGCCAGTTTAGGCATCGCGCGTACGTTTCAAAATATTGAACTCTTTGAGTCGGCCACTGTTTTGGATAATTTGTTATTGGGTCGCCATCGTTTTTTCAATGGTCATTGGTGGCAACAGCTTTTAAGAACGCCGCACTTCATTCAAACGGAAGAAGACACACGAGAACAAATTGAACACATCATTGATTTCTTAGATTTATCGCCGTGGCGTCATTCACCCATCAGCGGTCTGCCCTATGGTGTCAGAAAAATCGTTGAACTCGCGCGAGCATTGTGCGCCAAACCTGAATTGCTTTTCTTAGACGAGCCTGCGTCCGGATTAAATACCGAAGAAACACGTGACCTGGCTTTTTGGATCGATGACATTCGCACCGATTTAGGTATCACCGTAGTGATGGTCGAGCACGACATGTCCTTGGTAAGCGCAGTGGCAGATCGCGTTGTTTGCATGTCACAAGGAAAAATTCTTGCCAGTGGCACACCACAAGAGGTTCAATCCAATACTGACGTGATTGCCGCTTATTTGGGGACTTCATCATGAATCCCTTATTGAATGTTCAAAACTTAGAAACTTGGTATGGCCCCATCGTTGCCATGCAAGGCGTCAATATCGCAGTTGAAAAAGGACAGATTGTTGCAGTTTTAGGTGCCAATGGCGCGGGCAAAACCACTTTGCTCAATACGCTGGCAGGCGTGGTCGATCCATTCAAAGGACAAATCACATTCAATGAAGAAGTGGTGAGTTGTTTGGACGCCGATGCAGTATGCCGCAAAGGCATGGTGTTGGTCCCCGAGGGACGACAAGTTTTTCCATTTTTAAGCGTCAAAGATAATTTGCGAATGGGTGCATTCACACGAAATAACACCGATGAAGTGGCGCAAGATTTGGATCGTGTGTATCAATGGTTTCCACGCCTGCGTGAACGTGAGGAACAGCACGCGGGTTTGCTATCGGGCGGCGAACAGCAAATGTTAGTCATTGGCAGGGCCTATATGTCAAAGCCTAAATTATTGATGCTTGACGAACCCTCGTTGGGCATTTCACCTTTGCTGACCAAAGAAATTTTTAACATCATTGTGCGAATCCGTGATGAAACCCAAACCGCTATTTTAGTTGTTGAGCAAAATGCGGCCATTGCTTTGGCTCATGCGGATTATGGCTACATCATGGAACTCGGTCGCATTGTGGCGGCAGACTCATGCGCACAGTTGTCTCAAAAAACGGATGTGCAACAAGCCTATTTGGGTGGTCATGTGGCCAGTGGATTGAGTGGCACGACTCAGCGTTGGAAGAGGCGAAAAACATGGCGATGAATCCTTCCATCTCAAGCATTGCATTTGAAGGTGAAACAACACCAGCGCGCGTGTTTCGCAAGCGCTGTATTACGTGGCATGAACAACCCGCACTTCGCAAAAAAGAGAAAGGACTGTGGACTTCCATTAGCTGGAAAAACTATTACCAACAGGTGCAAGCCATTGGTTTGGCACTGCATCAGTGGGGGTTGAAGCGTCGCGATGTAGTGTGCATACTAGCTGAAAACAGACCCGAGTGGTTGTTTGCTGATATGGCTGCGCAGTGCATGGGGTTGATCAGCAATGGCATCTACCCCACCTCATCGCCTGCGCAAGTTCAATACATCTTGCAAAACTCTGATACTCGAATTTTATTTGTTGAAAACCAAGAGCAATTAGAAAAAGTATTGGCCGTTAGAAGTCAATGCCCTCACCTACAAAAAATCATTGTCATGGAGCGCGAAGGATTGCGAGACCTGTCGAATCCTAATATTGTATTTTTTGACGATTTTTTAAAATTCGGTCAAGGTTTGATGCCCTCACAAACTTTGATTTTTGAAAACGCCATTGACCAATCCAAACCCGAGGATATTGCTTTTTTGGTTTATACATCTGGCACAACAGGCTCACCCAAAGGGGCAATGATCACCAATCGCAATGTGGTTTTTCAACTCTCGCTCGCTCACGAGTATTTAGATGTTGAAGTGGGGGATCAATCCATTTCGTTTTTGCCACTGAGTCATATTGCCGAACGCATGGCTTCAGTTTTTAACCCACTTGCTGTGGGTCTGATTGTTCACTTTCCAGAAAACTCACAAACTGTTTTCAATGATATGCGCGAAGTCTCACCACATGTGGTGTTTGCCCCTCCTCGATTTTGGGAAAAAATGTATTCCCAAGTGGATTTATTCATGCGTGATGCAATTGCACCTGCGCGTTGGATCTATCAATATTCGAGTCGATTGCACGACTCCAAGCCTTCTATCGTTCAATCATTCATGCAGTGGTTATGTTTTCGCAATATTCGACTTTTTTTAGGTCTTCATCGTATTAAAACAGCATTGACGGGTGCCGCACCAGTTCCACCCGATTTGATTCGATGGTTTGGTCGTTGCGGGATTGAATTGCGAGAGGCTTATGGCATGACCGAGACCACCGGTTTTTGTACTGCCACGCCACAAGGCGGTGTCCGTTTAGGTTGGGCCGGCATTCGAGCGAGCGATACCGAACTCTCCATTGGTCAAGACAAAGAAATTTTGATTCGTGGCGGCCATGTGTTTGCAGGCTATTGGAAAATGCCAGAGCAAACGGCATTGGCCTTGGATGCGCAAGGCTGGCTTCACACGGGTGACTGTGGTGAAATATCAAGCGACGGTTATTTGGCCATTCAAGATCGAATCAAAGATATTCTCATCACATCGGGTGGGAAAAATATCACGCCCAGCCACATTGAAAATTTGCTTAAATTCAGCCCTTACATCACCGACGCAGTCATCATTGGCGATGGTCAAAAATACATCACCGCATTGGTGATGATTGATCAAGAGCATGTGTCGCGCTATGCACAAGAAAAACAAATTCCATACACCAATTTTTTAAGCTTGACACAAGCGCCAGCCATTCATTTTTTGATTCAATCGGAGATTGAGAAGATCAATCCCTCATTAGCTCGGGTAGAACAAATCAAAGATTTTCGAATTATTGGCGAGTTGTTGACCGCAGAAGATGAAGAGTTGACGCCCACCATGAAGCTCAAGCGCAAAGTCATTGCACAAAAGTATGCGTCCTTGATTCAATCCATGTATGAAAACAAATAAACAAGGGTTTTCACTCATCAAAGAAATGCACCTAACAGTTATCGTTTACAACAAGGAGACAGACCATGAAATTGAATAAAAGACATTTACTTGCAATCGCAACCAGCCTTTTTTTAGGGCAAGGATTTGCAGGTGGCGTTAGCGACACTGAAATTGTCATTGGCACGCATTTGGATTTATCAGGTCCCACAGCGGCGGGTATGCCGATGTTGCGAAACGCCATGCAAATGCGTATCGATGAAGCCAATGCGGCGGGCGGCGTCAATGGCCGAAAAATTAAACTCATCACTGAAGACAATGCGAGCCAACCACAACAAGCGGTTCGTGCAGTTCAAAAACTCATCAAGAGCGATGATGTCTTTGCAATCGTGAACTCATTTGGATCAGGCCCCAATGCCGCCACCGTCAAAATGGCCACAGACGCGGGCGTTGTTGTATTTGGACCTTGGGCTGCATCTGGCATTATTCAAAAAATTGGTGGTAACAACCCATTGGTCTTTACCACCGTTCAAAACTATGACACCACGACAGCAACGGGTTTGTCATGGGCGATAAAAAATTGGAAGTCTCAACGCATTGGTGTGATTTATCAAGAAGGTCCCTTTGGTGATTTGGTTAAAGGTGGCGTTGCCATGGCCGCCAAAGAATTGGGATTTACAACAACGGCGGAAGCTTCTTACAAAGTGGGAGACATCGATTTTTCTTCACAAGTTGCAAAAATGAAAGCTGCCAATGTCGATCTCATCATCGCAGGCACTGTTGTACGTGAAACCATTGGTGTGATGGCTGAAGTTAAAAAACTCAACTGGACCCAAGTCAAAGTATTAACCACTTTGCCTGGCAGAAGCAGCATTGTTGCAAGATTGGGCAAAGACGCGGTTGAAGGACTTTATGGAATAGGCGGCTGGCGTTTGCATGAAACAGATACCAAAGAACCTGCAGCGCAAAAGTTTTTTGCCAGTTATAAGCAAAAATTCAATTCAGACGCAGACGAAAATGCAGCCAATGCTTATTCGTACACGTCTTGGTTTATTGCAGGTCTACAAGCCGCAGGTCGCAATCTCACAGGTGACTCATTTTCTAAAGCTATTCAAAACATTACTCATCAAGATTTCACTACGTACTCAAAACAAAGTTTTGTGAACAACCACGTCGGACCCGAATTGGTATCCATTGACCAATTAAAAAATGGCATATGGACTCAAATTGCAGCACCAACGAGTGGTATTGTTAAATAATCGTTAACTATCCACCTGAACCTTCGCGTCTTTGACGACTTTGACCCATTTTTGTTGCTCGGTTTTGATAAAGTCAGAAAATTTTTCTGCACTACCACCACCATCTTCAGCACCATACTGTTCAAATTTTTCCATGACGTCAGGCATAGACATGACTCGGTTCATGTCTTCGTTCATGCGCTTGACCATCGCAGGCGGTAACTTAGCGGGCCCCACAAAACCATACCATGTGGTGGCGTCAAAACCTGCAAAGCCTTGTTCGTCCATGGTGGGTACTGTGGGATGACCCTTGGCGCGCTTGGTGCGCGTTTGCGCCAATGCAATGGCTTTACCACCCTTCACGTGGGGCGTGGCCGATGTCATGGTTTCAAAACAATATTGCACTTGACCACCGATCAAATCGGTGAGCGCAGGTCCTGAGCCTTTGTAGGGCACGTGCAATGCGTCAATGCCTGCGCGCAATTTAAACATCTCCAATGCCAAATGTTGTGCAGAGCCGCCACCTGCAGAAGCAAAACTAATACGCCCTGGATTTTGTTTGCACAACTCCACCAAGTCTTTAACTGTTTTAGCGGGTTGGTTGGTGTTGCAGATGAGTAAATTAGGTGTCACGCCCACCAACATGATGGGTGTGAAATCTTTTTCTACCGAATACGACAACTTGGGCTGCAAACCAGGTGCAATCGCATGGCTATTGATATGCGCCATCAGCAAGGTTAATCCATCACCCGGTTGTTTAGCAACATAGTCGGCGGCGATCACTCCAGCAGCGCCTGCTTTGTTTTCAATGACGATATTCGTTTTCCACATCTCTTGCAACTTGATGGCCATGACACGCGCCAAGGCATCAGTACCTCCACCCGGTGGAAAACCAACTATGACACGAATCGTGCCTGTAGGTAAATTTTGAGCCTTTAAACTTGGCAATGCCAATGCACTTGCACCCATCGCACCCGCTTGTAAAATTACACGACGTTTCATGAATGTCTCCTGTTTTTAAATATCAAACTGCATGACTCGAAAAATATTGCATGGAGGCTTGCACACCACTACCTTTGAGTGAAACGCCACTGAGTTGCAAGCCCATTTCACATGCTGCCATGGTCGCAATCAAGGTTAAATCATTGGTGTCGCCCAAATGCCCGATGCGAAACATGCGACCTTTGATTTTTCCAAGACCAGTACCGAGTGAACAATCAAAACGATCTTGAATGATTTTTCTCACGCTATCAGCGTCAACACCATCAGGCGTCATAACGCCCGTTAATATCGGCGAATAAACTGTAGAGTCGGCGCATTGAATGGGTAATCCCCACGCTTGCACACCCGCGCGAACGCCTGCCGCCCAACGTTGGTGACGCGCCATCACACGTTCTAAGCCTTGCTCAAACAACATATCGCAGGCCTCCGATAAGGCATACAACAAATTGGTGTTGGGTGTGGTTGGAAAATATCCGGTTTTATTCATCGCTAACATCTCATCCCATGCCCAATACGATTTAGGTGTTTTGGATTTTTGACTCGCTGCAATGGCGCGCTCTGATAAGGCGTTAAAACCAATACCTGGCGGCAACATCAAACCTTTTTGGGAGCCACTGATGGATACATCGACACGCCACGCATCGTGTTCGTAATGCGCACCACCAAGTCCAGAAATGGTATCGACCAACAACAATGCCGGATGTCCCACACGGTCCATGGCTTCACGCACAGGCAATATTGGACTGGTCACACCCGTCGAAGTTTCGTTATGAACCACACAAACAGCCTTGATCTCGTGCTTTGAATCTTCGCGTAATCTTTTTTCAATCAAATCAACTTGTATGCCTTTGCGCCAATTTTCTGTTCCTGGCAAGCACAAGCAATCAGTTTGAAAACCCAAACGCAAGGCCAATTTATTCCACAGCGAAGCAAAGTGACCCGTTTCATACATGATGACCTTGTCGCCAGGACTCAGGACATTGACAAGTGCAGCCTCCCATGCGCCCGTGCCGGATGCAGGGTAAATAATGACGGGTTGCTGGGTTTTAAAAACCTTTTGCATATCGGACAATACCTTGAGTCCAAGGCCTGCAAATTCTGGTCCTCTATGGTCAATTGTGGGATAGCTCAATGCCTTGAGCACCCGATCGGGTACGGGGGAAGGCCCCGGAATTTGTAGAAAATGCCGTCCAGAGGGGTGAAAATCCAACTTCAACATACAAAGCTCCAAAAACAATGTTCCAATTGTGCAGACAAATGAGACATTGTGTTACCTGCCAGACAATGTCCCCGAAACCTCAAAAACCGATGCCCCTGTTTTACCATTCATCATGAACGCACCCACAGAACTCGAAGAACGCTCCAATGCCGACGCCGTTTATGAACGGGTAGCGCAATCGAGCAACGACATCGCAGGTTTATTAGCCAAGCGACTCACCAGCGAAACGCAAGGTGAAGTGCTCTTCTCTGTTGCAGACAAAGGTCGCTACGCCACCGACGCATCGATTTATCAACAAACACCCATCGGTGTGTTGGTGCCTCGCACATCGGAAGATGTAGCCACAGCGATGGCGATTTGTCATGACATGCATGTGCCCATCGTGGCGCGCGGCGGTGGCACTAGTCAGTGTGGACAAACCGTGGGTACGGGACTTGTGATTGACCACAGCAAATACCTGCGCAACATTTTGGATTTAAAACTTGAAGAAAAAACCGTGAACGTAGAGCCCGGCATTGTTCTCGATCATTTAAATGCATCGCTTAAAAAACACGGGCTTTGGTTTCCAGTCGATGTATCGACCAGCGCACAAGCAACTTTGGGTGGCATGGCGGGCAATAATTCTTGCGGAAGTCGCTCGATTGCATACGGCAATATGGTCCATAACGTGCTGGGTGCGCAAGCGTGGTTGGCCGATGGTCGATTAATCGATTGGGGATTGCACAGCAACAGCACGGGCGACGCGCGAGACATTGGTCATTTTTTACAAAATCTAGCTTTGCAATATCAAAGCGATATCGTTGAAAAATATCCAAAAGTTTTGCGACGAGTGGGTGGTTACAACTTAGATATTTTTTGCAATCAAAATCCAAAACCATATACCCAAGATGGCTCGGTTAATTTATCTCATCTATTGATTGGCAGTGAAGGCACGTTGGCGATGACGCGATCGCTTAAACTCCAGTTGAGCGCTCTACCCCGAACCAAAGTATTGGGCGTGCTTAATTTTGTGAATTTTTATAAAGCCATGGACAGCGCGCAACACATTGTGAAGTTGGGCAACGATGGAACTCTAACGGCGGTGGAGTTGGTTGATCGAACCATGATTGATTTGTCGCTCAAAAATCCGGCCTTTGCACCCACGATTCAAACGGCTCTCAGAGGTGATCCGCAAGCCATTTTGTTAGTTGAGTTTTCGGGTGACGACAAAAATCAATTGATTCAAAAATTATTTGAACTCAATGAATTGATGAATGACTTGGGGCTTGGTGGCAGTGTGGTTGAAATGATCGACGACTCTGCGCAAAAAAATCTGTGGGAGGTGCGCAAAGCGGGCCTCAACATCATGATGAGCCTCAAAGGTGACGGCAAACCAGTGAGTTTTATCGAAGACTGCGCTGTGCCTCTCGAGCATCTGGCCGAATACACCCAATCACTCACAGAAGTTTTTGCCAAACACGGTACACGCGGCACATGGTATGCACACGCGTCTGTTGGCACCTTGCATGTGCGTCCTATTTTGGATATGCGGCGAGATGGCGCAAAAAAAATGCGCGAAATTGCCCAAGAAGCCAGCGCATTGATTCAAAAATTCAAAGGTGCTTACAGTGGTGAACACGGTGATGGTTTGTGCAGAGGCGAATGGGTGGCGTGGCAATTTGGATCCAAGCTCACCCAAGCATTTCAACAAATCAAACAACATTTAGATCCTGATCAATTGCTGTGCCCACAACGTATCGTCGACGCGCCACGCATGGATGATCGATCGTTGATGCGTTATTCTAAAGAATACCAAGTCATTCCTATTCAAACCGCGCTTGATTGGCGCGCGTGGGATGTACAAAGCAATGCACAAACCGAAGAAGTTTCAGTACCTGGTACGGGGCGAGATCCCGCGCAAGGATTTGCAAAAGCCATCGACATGTGTAACAACAATGGTCACTGTAGAAAATTTGACGCGGGTGCCATGTGTCCGAGTTATCGTGTCACGCGCGATGAACAACACCTCACACGCGGTAGAGCCAATACCTTGCGTTTAGCCTTATCGGGGCAATTGGGACGAGGTGCCCTCACTGATCAAGTGGTGCAAGACGCAATGGATTTGTGCGTGGGGTGCAAGGCGTGCAAACGCGAATGCCCCACAGGCGTTGACATGGCCCGTATGAAAATTGAAGTGACGCATCAAAACAATAAATACCACGGCTATCGTTTGCGCGATCATCTCATTGGTCGCTTGCCCGACTATGCAAGATGGGCGTCGCATTTTTCAAGTTTGCTTAATTTACGCAATCGCTATAGCGTATTGGCATGGCTTGGCGATCAATTTTTGGGATTGTCTCAACAAAGAAAAATGCCACATTGGCAGACCAATCATTTTTTCAATCGCAGCACATTGGGTGTCAGCGCCCAAGAAGTTTTAGCAGCAGAAAAAGGTGTGGTACTTTTTGTTGATACGTTCAATGGCTATTTTGAATCGAACAATGCACTCAGTGCATTTCGGGTTTTAACTGCTGCAGGCTACAGCGTTCACATCGCCTCTAAAAGCGATCGAGGCCATGGCGCAGACAAAGGGCATTTGTGTTGCGGGCGTACTTACCTATCAACGGGCATGGTGGACAAAGCCAGTGAAAAAGCAAGTGAGTTGATCAAAGCACTCCTGCCCTTTACAGAAAAAGGTTTATCGATTGTGGGACTCGAGCCTTCTTGTTTATTAACATTGCGCGATGAAAATTTGGTATTGGGTTTGGGCCCGCAAGCTCAAATCATTGCCGACAAAGCGCTGTTGTTTGAAGAGTTTTTATCTCAAGAACTCAAAGCTAATCAATTGAATACCTTGCGAACCAGACTCAAGGACACATATCAACCGATATTGGTTCATGGTCACTGCCATCAAAAGGCGATGGGAGTTGTACCTTCCATCTTAGAAGTGATTCGTTTGATTCCAGGCGCTAATCCACAACTGATTGAGAGTAGTTGCTGCGGCATGGCGGGCTCGTTTGGCTATGAGAGCGATCATCAGCAGATATCGATGCAAATGGCTGAGTTGGATTTGTTACCGCGTATTCGAGCAGTGCCAGACGCTATTGTTGTGGCTGATGGAACGAGCTGTCGACATCAAATCATGCACGGCTCAGAGCGACCTTCGATGCACGTAGCGCAATTGCTTTCGGATTTTTTGAAAAGTTAATCAATTGGCATGAAGCCATTGACATATAGGTTGCCACTGATCCAAATCTTTTTGAATTTTGGTGGGCGTGATATCAAACATGGATAAACCGTGAGCCGCCAAATGCAAATAGTATTGTGTGTCGCGCAAATAGCTCAAAATGGGTAGATCCAGCGTGTCTAAAAATGATCTCAGTCTTTCTGCTGAATGAGTTCTGGCGTCTATACGATTGCCAACCAAGGCCATGTCTGTTTTTAACTCTCTGCATAGTTGTTTGAGCTTGATTAAAAAATCATTGCTGGCTTGTATATCAAACAAACTGGGCAGTATGGGTACCACCACTTTGTCTGCACGGTTGATGACTTCACGTAAACGCCAACCGCTGAGTCCTGCGGGTGTATCAATAACCAAATGAGTGGTATCAGCGGATGCACGTGCAGTTAATGCCAGGTCAGGTTGCAGATCCCAAGTCATGATGGGCGAAACAGTATCAGGGCGATTGGATAACCACATGCGCGACGATTGCTGAGGATCGGCGTCGGCCAACACAACCGAATGATTGCATGACGCAAAATAACCAGCAATATTGGTTGCCAAAGTGGATTTTCCAGATCCACCTTTGGTATTTGCAACAACAATCACTTTAGCTTTATTTTTCATATATTCGAATGATTGAGCATTTAGTCCATTCCAAGACCAATGCGTTTAACAACAGAACCCCATTTGGCAGAATCTTTATTCAGTTTAGCCGTGGCTTCTTCAGAGGTACTAGCAATCACGACTTGATCGGTCAATTTTAGTTTTTCTGAAGCATCAGGTGTACGCAATGCATCCACCAAGGCCTGTCTTAATTTTTGAATAATTTCTTCGGATACCTGTTTGGGGGCAAAAACAACCAAACTGAAATCAGCTTCATAGCCTTTGACGCCCGCCTCAACCATGGTTGGTATGTCGGGCAAAGACGGAGAACGCGAGACGCCTGAAACGGCCAAGGCGACCAATTTACCAGCCTTGATGTGAGGCAACACTGTGGGACCGGCTAAAAATCCACAAGGTACTTGCCCTGCAAGAACATCTTGCGCTGCAGGTGCGGGTCCTTTGTAGGGCACATGAACCATTTGTACGCCAATTAAGGCTAAAAATAATTCCATGGATAAATGACCTGGAACTCCCGCACCGCCCGACGCATAACTCATTGAGCCAGTTTTAGCCTTGGCAATTAAATCGGCCACGGACTTCACACCCACAGAAGGATTGCATACTAAAGTTTGACTAAATGATGATAGCATGCTGACCACTCTAAAGTCATCCATCTTGAATGACATATTTTTATATACGTGCGGATTGACCGTCATAATCGTGTCGGTTGCAACCAAAAAGGTATAGCCATCAGGCGCACTGCGCGAAACATATGAGGCGCCAATATTGCCCCCGGCACCTGATTGATTTTCTAAAAATATGGGCTGTTTGAGGCTTAATTGAAGCTTATCAGCCACCATCCGCATCACGATGTCGCTGGGGCCACCTGGTGGATAAGGCGCGACCATTTTGATGGGCTTGTGTGGCCAAGATTGAGCCATTAAAAGTCCAGAAAATAAACCACCGAGCGCCATAACAACCAACCGTTGAAACAATAAATACATGGTGTTCGTCCTTATAGGGTTAAACAAAAAAGCATTTCTACATCAAGTAAAGAGTTAACAATAGAATAGAACAAGTTTAAAGGAGTTCAAATGCAGAGAATTTTAAGTATGAAAACAACCATTGCAGCGCTGGTATTGACTTTCTTATCTGGTATCAGCCTTGCACAAAGCTTTCCAAGCAAAACCGTGCGGTTGGTGGTGCCCTTTCCTGCGGGTAGCGCCACTGATATGGCCGCACGATTGGCCGCGCAGTATTTACAAACTGCGATGAATCAAAATTTTGTGGTTGAAAACAAACCAGGTGCAGGTGGATCCATTGCTGCCATGGAAGTGATCCGATCGAACCCCGATGGTTATACGCTTTTGTTTTCTTCCAACTCGGCGGCCGCATCCAATGTTGCTTTGCTTAAAAGTATTCCCTACGATCCCAATAAAGATTTCACACCGATTGCAGGCATTGGTGAAAACATGTTGGTATTAATGGTCAAGAGCGATCACCCAGCCAAAAATATTCAAGAATTCATAAGCTATGCATCGCAAAGACCAGGCAAAGTCAATGCCGGTTATGGCTCATCGAGTTCTCAAGTGAGTATTGCAGTGCTCAACAAGCTTGCAAAAATTGACACGATGATGGTGCCCTACAAAGGTATCCCATTGGCTGTTAACGACGTTTTAGCTGGCGTTGTTGAGTTTAGTTTTGTCGACCAAGGCAATGCCATGGCGCAATCCAAAGGTGGCAAAATGCGCGTTTTGGGCGTCACATCCAACAAGCGTTCGATGTTGGTACCCGAATGGCCCGCGCTATCAGAAACATTACCTGGTTTTGATATCACCGCATGGTTTGCAGTGCTCGGACCTGCGGGTATCCCAAAAGATGTGGTTGAAAAACTCAACACACAAATCACCAACATCCTCAAGCAAAATGAATTCAAAGAAAAAATGGCGGGCATTGGTATTCAAACTATGCCCATGACTTCCGATCAACTCAAATCACATGTTGCCAGCGAAGTGACCAAATGGATCCGTTTGGTCAAAGAAGCAAACATCCAACCCGAATGAAAAATAATCAAAAAACCATGTTAGTCACAGGTGCCAGTCGTGGCATCGGTGCATCCATTGCTTTGCTCGCCTCACAAGAGGGCTACAAAGTCGGTATCAACTACAACAACAGCAAAGATGCAGCTCTCAAACTGGTGGAGACCATTCAAAAAAATGGAGGCCAAGCAGTTGCCATACAAGCCGATGTGAGTCAATCACTGCAAGTCACGCGCATGTTTGAAGAATTTGATGCTGCTTTTGGAAAACTCGATGTACTCATCAATAATGCGGGTCAGCTAGCGAGTTTTATGATCACCGAAGTTGATGAAAAAAATCTTTCAGGTCTTTATGGCGCCAACGTTTTTAGCGTTTATTACTGCGCGCGCGAAGCCGTTAAACGCATGTCCACACAGAGTGGCGGCAAAGGAGGCGTCATCGTCAACATGTCCTCTGTTGCCGCTCGACTCGGTGGTTTAGGTGGCGGTTCAGGCTATGCTGGAACCAAAGGTGCTTTAGATTCGTTTAATTTGTCCCTAGCCAAAGAAGTTGGCGCTTTTGGCATTCGCGTCAATGCCGTTCGTCCAGGTTTGATTTCAACTGAAATTCATAATGTGCATGGCGGTATTGCACCCATGGAACAAATGGCTAAAAACGTTGTTCCCATGGGTCGCGCAGGCGGGCCTGATGAAGTGGCTAAAGTCGTTGTTTGGTTAGCCAGTGACGGCGCATCCTACGTGCATGGCAGCATAGTAGATGTGGCAGGTGGTCGATAACTGATTAATCCGTTGCATCGTGCGTGGCAACAACCACAACAGCGGGTTTATCAGAGCGATTGCTCCACGCATAATTGCCACCACGAATTACACCAATCTCACCTGCTGTGAGATGTGTTTCTGTTTGGTCCAAAACCAAAGTGATTTCACCTTCGGTCACAATCGCAAATTCAAGTGTTTTTGATTTTTGTGAATAAGGATAGTCTTTCATACTGCCGCATGTTGCAATCGAAGAAGCATTGAGGCTCGCGTAATAAGCTTTCGCTTCATTAACACCTGCTTTGCCAAGCCAAGTGCTATCGGGTGGTATGGTGTAAGAATTGAGTACTGCACCTTTCACCGGTGGAATTAACAGATAAGGCAAATGCAATGTCTCACTCACAATGGGCGCAGGATGACCATCAATCACCCACACGCGCTGCATTGCAAATCCAGGTCTTGCAGGATCAGTTCTGACGTCGGGTGAAAAAGAATCAGTCACCAAGGTTGATAGGCCTTCAACTTTATCGATCGTCACAATTCGACGTTGTGGCTTCACACCCGCAGGTAATTTTTGATTGGGATTTGGCAACATCACTGGATCGTTACCTTGCTGCAAGCCTTTTCCATCATCATGGAAACGTGCAGAGACCATGTCAAAGGCCATCAAGCAACCGATGCGTGAGCTGTCCCACAAATGCCATGCGCCCACCTGAACAACAATATCACCCGGCAATATCGCTGTTTCGTAATCATCTAAAACAATGATTCGCTCGCCCTCAAGAACAATTCCAAAATCAACCGATTCTGTTTTGTGATTGTCCGAGATGCAATAATTATTTCCACCACCACGATCCCATGATCGACCATCGACAACTTGCGTGTTACCCGCAACTGCACCTACTTTCGGTGGATGCGGCGCAACAATCGGTGGTACCTTTGATGGGTCATCGCCTTTGGATAACCAATGCACAACACGAAGGTGACCGCCTGGTCTAGGGCCTGGGAATTCATCGTGCCACATACCCGCGTCTTCTTTTCCATTCAACGGTTGTGGGGTTTCACGCCAAACCCAAAAATCTGTATGCCCTCTTCCAGGAAAATGCGATTCGTGCTTACCTGGCGCACTGCCCTCCCAAGTGACCACTGATTTGCCTTGGCTGTCAGAGCCAGTAATCACACGGTGAATGTCTTTCATTTTTCTAGTCATGTCGATCTCTTCAGGTTAAAAAATATCAATCTGCAACAGCGCCCGAATCTCTCACGATGGGACGCCATTTTTCAATTTCACTTTTAAGATAGTCATCGAGCTCTTTGGGTGAACTGTCGACCAACTCAAATCCATTGCTTAATAATTTTTCTTTGACATCTGCAGTCCTCAAAATGCCCAACAGTTCTTGATTCAATTTGTTGATGATAGGCCTAGGTGTTCCAGTTGCGACAAACAATCCATAGACCAATTCCATTTCAATTTCTGCAAAGCCCGTTTCTACAAAAGTAGCCACATCGGGCGCATGAGCGGATCTATTTCGACCAAAGATAGCAATGGCTTTGAGTTTGCCTGTTTTGACGTGCGGCAATGCAGCGGGCAGTCCCACAATCGCCAATGGAATTTGTCCGCCTAATAAATCAGTAAGTGCAGGAACAGCACCTTTATAGGGAATGTGATTGAGCTTGATACCCGCTTTGGTATTGAGTAACTCTCCACCAATATGCTGCGGTGAACCAGTACCTGCCGAGCCATAAGAAAAAGTGCCTGCAGGTTTGGATTTCACAAATGAAATCAGTTCACGAATGGTATTGGGTGCAAATGAAGGATGTGCAACCAAAATCATATTTGATGAAGCAATTTTTACTAAGCCCTCCAAATCTTTTCCAGAATTAAATGGCATGGTTTTATACAACGACTCATTGATAGCCAAGATACCTGCAATATTAATTAATATCGTATGACCATCGGGTTTTGATTTGGCGATGATATCGGAACCAATATTGCCACCTGCTCCTGGCTTGTTATCAATAACAACGGCTTTGCCCAGCGTGTCCGAGAGTTTTTGCGCAATCATGCGACCCAAGACATCCGATGGACCTCCTGCTGTTTGTGGCACGACCAATCTCAAATTGCGATCTGGAAAGCCCGATTGCGATAAAACTTGAAGTGGCCACGCGCCGACCAAGGCCCATGTCAAAACTGAAATGAAATGAGACTTCATATAAAACTCCTATTTATGGTTCGGGATCAATTTCGAGTGCTTCTAAAAATCGTGAAACCAAGTTGTAAGCCGCAATCGTCGCGGTGAGTTCGGTCATTCCGCGCGCATCAAAATGCTGATTGACTTTTTGAAAAACCGCATCGGGCACGTGAACTTCTTTGGTCATTGAGTCGGTATAAGCCAATACAGCTTTTTCTAAATCATTAAACAGTGAAGAAGACTGCCAGTTTTCTAATGCGTGAATTTGCTCGTTACTGAGGCCTTCTTTGAGACCGAAAGGAATATGACTTTTGAATTCATAATCTGCTTTGTTAATAACAGCGATTCGCAAAATCGATAGCTCACGAATCTTGCCGCTGAGTAAGCATTTTTGACGAATCGCCGTTAAAAAATTAAGCCATCCTTGCGCCACTGGCGGACTGTTGAGAAGCATTTTGTACAAGTTATGCAACTTGCCTCTTTCCTTAATGATCTGTGAAGATAACTGCGCTATCTCAGGAGAGTCATCCAATTGAGGATAAGAAATTCTAGCCATACATACTTACCTTTACTGCAAATCGATTGAAACTACCAGCTAATCCTCTACTAAATGTGTCGCCCACCGTACTAGTGCAAACCCGATTAATCCCCGTTTGCAGTAGCATGTGTGACTCAGAATCAAAAAAACAGGAGACCGACATGTTAAGACCCAAACGTAAAGTCATCATCACTTGCGCTGTGACGGGTGCGATTCATACGCCCAGTATGTCGCCTTATATTCCCATCACTCCCGACGAAATCGCTCAAGCGGCCATTGAAGCCGCGAATGCAGGCGCCGCGATTGTGCACTTGCACGCACGCGACCCCATCAACGGCAAGCCCACACAAGATCCAAAATGGTTCAAAGAATTTGCTCCAAAAATCAAAGCACAATCAGACGTTGTGATTAACTTCACAACGGGCGGCGCGCCGACCATGACTGTTGAGGAGCGCTTACAGCCCGCATTGCAACTCAAACCTGAAGTGGCATCACTCAACATGGGCTCGATGAACTTTGGTTTGTATCCCATGCTCAGTCGTTTTAAAAATTTCAAACACGACTGGGAAGAACCTTATCTAGCGGGCTCTGATGACCGAGTGTTCAAAAACACATTCAAAGATATTCAATATATTTTGGAGTCTTGCAGCGCCAATCAAACGCGTTTTGAAATCGAATGCTATGACATCGGTCACTTGTACACAGCAGCGCACTTTTTAGAGCGCGGCATTGTCAAAGCGCCTTTGTTTATTCAATCGGTGTTTGGTATTTTGGGTGGCATTGGTAGCCACTATGAACACGTGGCACAGATGAAGCAAACAGCCGATCGTTTATTTGGCGACGACTACATTTGGTCGGTGCTTGGTGCGGGTCGTCAGCAAATTCCAATTGCGACGATGTCAACGCTAATGGGCGGCAATGTGCGCGTAGGCCTAGAAGATTCTTTGTGGGACGCGCCTGGGAAATTTGCAACATCAAATGCAGTTCAAGTCAACAAAATCAGAACCATCATTGAAGCGCTGTCGCTTGAAGTTGCAACGCCTGCAGAAGCGCGTGAGATTTTGCAACTCAAAGGCGGCAACAACGTTGGATTTTAAATTCCATCGGGCAAATAGGCGCTAACCAAGGTGGGTGGCAGTTTTTTTAATAACTTCTGAGTCACGTCTTGAGTTGCGCGTTTCATTGCAGACCTATCGATTTGATGCAACTCTACAATTGAAACGCCATGACTAACAAGCGCTTCGATCGCCGACTCGTCTTGCTCCGCGGCCCACTGGCGTTGCTTGTCAGTAGCGACCTTAGCTGCATTTTTTAAAAACTCTTGTTGAGTAGGCGTCAACTGTGAGTACCATTGTTGAGAGCAAACCAACAACAACACACCAAAATAATGATGCGTCAAACTCACATACGGATGGTGCTTCCAAATATCAAAGTTGAGTAAATTAGTGAGTGGGTTTTCTTGAGCCTGTACTTCACCCGACTCAATGACACGGACCAAATCTTTGACGTCAGTTGTTACCGCATTAAATCCTAAAGCATTGAGTGCGGCGCGGTAATCGGCACTATCGAGCGTGCGAATCACAATATCTTTGCAATCGTCGGGATGATGAATGGCGCGAACGCTATTTGAAATGTGACGAAATCCGTTATCCCAAAAACCCAGCACCTTAAAACCACTTTGTCTCTCAACGGCTTGTCTGATCATTTCACCAGCTAGTCCGTCTATACGAGACCAAGCAGTTTTTCGATCTTCTACTGAAAATGCAATATCTAAAACAGACAACTCTTTGACACGCGCAGACAAATAACTCGACGCCATGTAGGCAATTTGTCTTTGATTGTTTTCAACCGAAGCAAATAACTGCGTAGCTTTTTCATTGTGAGATGTAACATCAGCTACAAAATTGATAGGCGCACCTATACCCGATGTTTGCAACTGCTCGTGCAAAGTTTGAAGCGCAGCCGTCAATATAGAGCTGGCACCCTGGTAGCCTGCTAACTGAATATTGGACATATCAGTCATTTTTTTGTATCAACTGCTTTGTATATTAGCTTCTTGAATAATTTTTCGCCAACGCACAAAATCTTCATCAACAATTTTTTCTAATTGTTGCGCAGTGCGCGCCCAAGGCTCTAAGCCTGATTTAATGAGCTGCTGTTGAAAATCATTGTCTTGTGCGATCGCCATGGTTTCTCGTCGCATAGCTTGCACGATTTCGATCGGCACCTCTTTATTAAAAAATAATGCGACCCATGAAGAATAATCGTAATTGGCAACGCCTTGCTCTTGCAATGTTGGAATATCTTTATATTGCGCATGACGCTCGGTCCCACAATAGCCAATCAATCGAACGCGGTTACTTGCTAAAAAAGGTTGCGCCAATGACAAGGCCATCGACATGACTTCCACTTCACCTGCCGCCACTGCAACCGCCGCTTGACTTGCACCACGATAAGGCACGTGCACCAACTTGGTATTGGTATAAGACTTGAACATTTCCGTTGCCAAGTGCTGTGGACTCCCAATGCCGCCCGAAGAATAAGTGACGCGATTGGGATCTGATTTTGCAAACTTAACCAAGTCTTGAACAGATTGAATGGATGATGTTGAGGGCACAGCAAAAAAAGTTGGAATGTTGGCAACACCACCTATGGCTACAAAATCTTTACGCGTATCGCTCTTCATATTTTTGGCTTGCAAGTGCGGCAGAATCGTCATGATGCTGTTGTTAAGTGCGGCCACCGTTGATCCATCATTTTTTGATCGTGAAATTTTTTCTAAACCGACCAAACCTGCTGCTGCAGCGATATTTTCAACAACAAAACCTGCGCCCATTCGATTGGATAGTCTCTCTGCTAAAAACCGAATCGCAACATCAGAGGCACTACCCGCTTGCAATGGCAAAATCAAATTGACGGGACCACTGGGATATTTTTGTGCCCAAGCATTCATGAGTGACAAAGATGTCAATGACAGTGCCGTACTCGATTTTAGTAATTCTCTGCGATTCATGATCGTGCGCTTTTTGTGTCCCTATTTTTAAACATCCATTTAATCTTAATCAGCCGTAATCCCCGCCTGTCGAATCAGCGCTTCGTATTTAGACAATTGCGCTTTCAATGCAATTGATAGTTCATCGGGTGTGCTCGCTCTTGGTGTTAAACCTTGAGCAATTAATTGCTCCTTAATCGCAGGGTCGGCAATTGCCTTGACAATTTCTGATTGAATGCGAGCTGCAATAGGTTTGGATGTGCCTGCAGGCGCAAGCACTGCAAACCAAGAGTTGAATTCAAAATTCGGCAAGCCTGATTCTGAAATTGTTGGAATATCTGGAAACTGTGCCAAGCGTTTGGGCGAACACACAGCCAACATTTTGAGTTTGCCTGCTTTCACCAATGAGAACACGGTTGCAATGCCTTGAAATGCAATGTCTACCTCTTTGCCTGCAACACCCACTGCTGCTTGAGTCGCACCCTTATACGGCACATGTGTTACTTTGATATTGGCCTGTGATGCAAACAAAGCAACCGCAATATGTTGTGGGCTGCCATTGCCACCCGACCCATAATTGATTTTTCCAGGATTTTGTTTGGCTGCGTTCATAAAATCAGCAATTGTTTTCCATGGCGAATCAACAGGAACCACAACACCCCACTCCACCGTTGCAACCAAAGAGACGGGATCAAAATCTTTCAAAATATTCCAAGGCGTCGACGTTTGTAAATTCGGCAACATGGTCATGATGCTGTCGTTGAATCCTCCCAACGTATAGCCATCAGGTGCAGACTTGGCAACACGATCAGCGCCAATCAAACCTGCGGCACCCGCTTGGTTTTCAATCGCAATCAATGTGCCCATGTTGGATGCCACTTTTTGCATCACAATGCGCGCCGCGTTATCGACCGCACTGCCCGCCGCCAAAGGCACAATCATTTTGATGGGCTTGGATGGATATGTTGCAGTTTGCGCATACAATTCACCGCTCAATGCAGGCCACGCAAACAATGCAGACGATTGAATGAGTTGACGACGTTTCATGATGGAACTTTCGGTGAATGGTGTTAAAAAATTTTGAGCGGTTCAATCTGCAATCGTTGTGCTTCTTCAATCAATTGTTGATGCAGCGAGCTGACAAGAGGAATTCCTGATTTTGAATATGCGATTCGTTTGCCTTCACTTTGCTCACCAGGCAACCAAATTTTTTCAACGCCTGGCATTTTTTCACTGTTTCTAATATCTTGAATCAATGCATCAACTTGCGATTTAAAAAATTCTAAATCACCAAAGGCCGAAGGATCGATCACTGCAATGGCTTGACCCGTATTAGTCACGCTTGTGGTGTCTTTGTTAAAGTCGATCACAGAACCCCCCATGGCCGCACCATTCAGTGTGCCTGCCAACAAACCCACCACCAATGACAGGCCGTAGCCTTTGTAACCGCCAATAGGCAACAAAAATCCTTCGTCGCTTCGCTTGGGATCTAACAAGGGTTGACCTTTTCGATCGACCATCCAACCCTCGGGCATCATTTCACCGCGCTGCGCTTTCGTTTTGACTTTGCCGTATGCCGCCACTGTTGTGGCCATATCCAACACAATAGGCGCTTCTTTGCCAGCGGGCACCGCCACAGCAATCGGGTTGGTCGAGAGCAGCATATCCAACCCACCCCATGGCGGTAAATGATTGGCGTTACCCACTGCGAAATACAAACCAATCATGTTGTGTTGAAGTGCCATGCGGGCATACAAGGATGCAGGACCTGCGTGATTGCTATATTGACTACCGACCCAGGCAATGCCGCATGTTTTGGCTTTTGCAATCGCCATCTCTGCGGCTTGCTTCATCACCAAATGACCCATGCCATTATCGCCATCTAGCAAAGCCATGGCTGTTCGTTCTTGAGCGATACGAATCGTGGGCGTAACATTGACGCCACCTGCACGAATTCGTTTGGCGTAATGCATCAATCGAATCACGCCATGACCATCGGAGCCTTGCAAATCGGCTTGCGCCATCAAATGCGCAACCACTTGTGCGTCCGCTGGCGGCAATCCTAACGCACGCATCGCGCGGTCAATAAAAATTTCTAAATCTTCAAGTCGGGCTTTGATTTCACTCATGACGCATTTCTTCTCGCAGTGCAATAGCCGCGCAATCGGGGCTTGATAAAACAGGAACGGTGGTTTGCTCTTGAGCCAAGGGTTGTGCCGCTGCCATAGAAAACTGAGCCAGCATGATCACATCACAATGAGAGAGTTGCGACACACATGCAGCAATTTTTTGATGATGCAATTGGGCTTGGCCGTTGGCCAAATCTTGCATCGCCTCTTTGACGAACACGCTCTCCATTTGTACATGTATATTATTAGTTTTAGCCAATTCTAAAAACTCTTCTGACAATGCGCCAATCGATGCTTCAAAGGTTGCCATCAAACCCACGCGCAGATTTTTTCCCTTTAACGCTTTTGATAAAGCGTCTTCAAACATGGCTTGATTGGGTTTATGAGTGGGAATACGCACATGCGCATGCGCTGCATCAATGGCAGGACCAAATGCCGAACAAGTAAATAAAATACCTTGTGCGCCCGTTTGCTTGGAATACGTGGACAATTCTTTGAAACGATCGACCATGTCGTTGGTGAGCACTCCGTCTTTGGCGCGGTCTTTCGACAAAGTGTCATCAAGCAGGTGCATACATTGCGCTTGAGGCCAATGTTTTGCAAACGCTTGCGCAATTGGCTCCATGGCCAGTGGCGTTGCATGAATCAATGCAATGCGAGGATGGGAATATTTATTTTCAGTCATAGATGTTCAAAAATGCTTGACTCAAACTGTAACCATAAAACAAAAACCAACAAGTAATCAATTGGTATTCAGAAAAAATAAGTGTCTATTTAAATCAAACCAATGCTCAGGTGACAATACATGATTGCAAATTTAATCCGTAAGCCTTAAATTGCAAAGACAACAATCACTCGCTGGAGACATCATGAAGTTTATTTTAAAAATAGCAAGCCTTGTTATTCTCGGTCACATGTTTTTTATCAATCTCGTTCATGCGCAATCATGGCCAGATAAATCCATCAAGATCATTGCACCCGTGCCTCCAGGTGGTGGAGTCGATATTCTCTCAAGAGCCATCGCACAAAAACTTCAATTGGCATTTAATGTGACCGTATTGGTTGAAAACAAAGCCGGAGCAAGTGCTGTGGTTGGAACTGATTTTGTTTCCAAGTCTGCTGCTGACGGGAACACTCTTTTGATGGGTTACTCGGTACTTGCAACAAATAAATATTTAGTCAAATCATTACCCTATGATTTAGAAAGAGATCTAACACCCGTCGCCTATGTCGGTTACATCCCACTTGTATTGGTAACGCCACCCAGTTTTGCACCCAATAGCGTCACCGAACTCATTAGCTTTCTCAAAGCCAACCCAGGAAAATACTCTTATGCGTCTGGTGGCGCTGGCGCAGGAGCGCATTTGTCTGCAGAAATGTTTAAACACATGACGGGCACACAGCTGGTTCATGTGCCCTACAAAGGCAATGCGCCGGCTTTACAAGACGTATTAGGTGGTCATCTACCGATTATGTTTGACACCATTACTACATCGCTCCCACATATACGCTCTGGAAAACTAAAAGCCTTAGCAACCACGGGTCCCAAACGTTCAACGCTTGCACCTGAAATTCCAACCATGATTGAAGCGGGCGTTCCTGGATTTGAAATGAGCGCTTGGTACATGATTTTTGCGCCTAAAAAAACACCGCCTGATGTTTTAGAGAAACTCAATGCAGCGATTAATAAAGCCATTTCGGACCCTGAGATGGTCAAACAAATGTCCGCACAAGGTGTTAGTTTTATTGGTGGATCGATTGCTGCTGCCAATCAGTTTTTAGCTTCTGAAATTACACACTGGGGTACGATCATCAAAGCTGCAGATATCAAGGCCGAATAAGCATGGAAATCATTGATTTACATTCTCATTGGGGAACTCAAAAAGGCTATGTCTTGCGATCAAAAGCCGCACTAGATCAACAAAAAAACACTTGGAATTCAATGCCCTCTTTTGATACCGAAGAACAAATGGCAAGCTACTTTCGCTCCCAAAACGTCAAAACAATTTTAGATTTTGGATTTACAAAAAACTTACCCATTGATGAAGTTATTCCTCTTCATGATTACGCCATTCAAACGCAAGCCACCTACAGGGATTGTATTTTTGGCAATTGGATTCAAATCAATCCACGCCATGGCAAAGCAGGTGCTGATGAATTAGAGCGATGCATCAAAGCGTCTAAAGGTTTCGTTGGTTTTTGTGTGTCTGCTTCTGGCATGGGTTTTGTTGCGAGTGACCCCATTTATGGACCTTTTTATGAAGTAGCCCGAGCCTATCAACGACCAGTTTTGGTTTTAGTGGGCCACACAGGCGCTGGTGCAGGTTTGCCTGGCGGCGACGGCATTGAACTTGATTTATGTCATCCCAGATATATCGATAAATTAGCAATTGCATATCCTGATTTACAAATTATTTCGGGTAGACCCGCTTGGCCTTGGCAAGACGACATGATTTCGATCATGTTGCACAAACCCAATGTGTGGAGTGAGTTACATGGATGGTCGCCCAAATATTTTACGGATGCACTGAAAAAAGAAATACGCACACGTCTCAAAAAACGCGTGATGTTCGGTGCTGACTATCCGCTGTTTAGATACGAACGACTGGTCAGTGATTGGCAAGCCTTAGGCTACGATGATGAAACATTGAAAGCTGTTTTTCATGGAAACGCGCAACGTTTGTTTGGCATCACAGAAAAGTAATCATGGATTTAAATTTAAAAGGAAAATTTGCGCTGGTTGGCGGAGCCTCACAAGGAATTGGATACGCCATCGCTCACTTGTTAGCTGCAGAAGGCGCAACCGTTGCGATGGTGGCTCGCAAAGAAGAACCCTTGAAAGAAGCTTCTCAACGCATTGAATATGAAACCGGATCAAGAACATTTGCAATTGCAGCCGATATTCGTAAAGCAACAGATTGCGAAATGATTATTGATTCAGCACTGCAACTAATGGGGCGCATCGATGTTCTCGTGAACAATGATGGTGCGCCACCGCTTGGTGAAATTGAAACATTTGATGATGTCGCATGGTCACGGGCTGTAGAACAAAATCTCATGAGTGTGGTTCGATTGTGTCGCGGCTCACTACCATCTATGCGACAAAATCAATGGGGTCGCATCATCAATATCACAGCTTTATCGGCGATTCAACCGATTGCACGCTTTGGATTGTCGGTCGCCACTTGGGCTGGTGTGATTGGTTTTGCTAAAACATTGTCATTAGAGACTGCTGCTGCTGGCATCACCGTCAACACCATTTGCCCAGGGCGGATTGAAACGAGTCGATTGGGCACTGTGTTTGGTGATGGCAAACCTGGCAATGTACAAGCCGATCAAATGGCACAAATGCTTGCACAAATTCCCATGAAACGCGTTGGTCAACCCAATGAAATAGCAGGACTCGTTGCTTTTTTATCCTCACCCTGGGCCGCCTACATCACAGGACATGTTCACCATGTCGATGGTGGACGATTGAGTCATCTCATCTAATTGAATAAAAAATGAATCCTACAAACGCATCCGATTACATTCCATGGTATTTTCAATCGCTCGATTTTGAAAAGCTTTGGAAAGACTATCCACCACCACCCACTTATTTTCATACCACGGCAAAAATGTCGCGCGATGAACTTTGGTCTTTACAAAATAAACGTTTTTTAGAAACCATCAAACGCGGTTGGGAGATTGATTTTTTTAAGCTGCATTGGAAAGCGCATGGACTTTCACCTAGCGATATCAAAAGTTTAGATGACCTCACCAAAATACCTGTTTACGATGTACACGATATTCGAAAAAGCATAGAGCGTAATCCTCCATTTGGAGATTTCATGGGCATATCACCAGAAGACGGGAAAACAATGCCTTTGGTTTTGCAAACCAGCGGTGGAACAACAGGTTTACCCAGACCCATGCTCTACTCACCGCAAGATCGTGAAACGATGGCGATATTGGGTGGCCGACGTTTTGCGATGCACGGCATTGTTCCTGGCGATATGGTGTTAGTCACTTATTCTTTGGGTTTGGGTAATGGCGGTATGGCTCCACGTGAAGCTTTGTGGAGATACACCGGCTCTGTTCCAGTGATGACAGGAAGCGGCGCCAATACACCCACCCGTCGTCAAATAGAGATTGTAAAGGCGTGGGGAGTTAAAGTGATTTTGGGCTTCCCAGCTTATTTGCGACATATGGCATTGGTCGCTCGCGATGAATTAGGAATCGATCCCAAGTCATTGGGCATTCGATTATTAGGTACTCATTTAGGAATGGAAAACCGCGAACAACTCGAAGAGTTGTGGGGCGCGAAAGCATTTGATATGTATGGCACACACGAGAGTGGTATGTTAGGGGCTGAGTGTCAACACCAAAGTGGCATGCACGTGATGGAAGACGCATTTGTTTTAGAAATTGCCGATCCTGAAACAGGAAAAATATTGCACGATGGTATAAAAGGCACTGTGCTCATCACCACACTTTACAAATACGGCGCTCCACAAATTCGATTCAATGTGAATGACATCAGCGCATTTCACACCACACCTTGCAGTTGTGGTAGCACCATGAAACGTTTGGTTAGAATTTTCGGACGCAATGACAACATGATTAAATTGCGTGGCGTGAATGTATTTCCAGAAGCCATTGGCGCGGTTGTTGTTGAAGATGTTCGCACCAACGGTGAGTTTTTCTGTTTCGTTGATCGAGTGGGCGAAGCACAAGCTGATCGAATGGAAGTGTGGGTAGAAATTCCGGACGAAAGCTTGGATAAAAGTGTGATTCAACTGAGCCTTGAGCAACGCATGAAAGAGGTTTTGGGCGTGAAGGTTGACATCAAACTCGTTAACAAAGGTGAGTTAGATCAATACACCCTTACGTCACAAAGCTCCAAGGTGAAACGATTACTCGATCAACGCAAATAATGCTTGCGTCGATCGAACCATCAATCCAATTTAATTTTTGCTTGCTTAATTGCAATCGACCAACTTGCTATATCGCTATCTAACAATTTGTTCATCTCTGTAGGTGCAAGATAACGCACTTCGATGCCTGCAGCGTCTGCGCGTTGTTTGGTCTCTGGCGACTCCATTGCTTTTTTCACATCGGTCGAAAGTTTTTGCAACACGGCAGACGGTGTGCCAGCAGGCGCGTACAAGGCCACCCATGATTCAAGTTCAAAATTAGGAAAGCCTGCTTCAGCAGTTGTAGGGACTTGCGGCATTTGTGGGTGACGAATTTTTCCTGTAACTGCTAAGGCTTTGAGTTTGCCTGCTTGTACATGCCCCATCACCGAAGGAGGTGTGGTGATAAAAACCTGCACTTGACCAGACAACACGTCTTGAATGGCTTGACCCGAACCTTTGTAAGGCACATGCACCATATCAACGGCCGTTTGTTGCTTGAGAATTTCAGTACCGATATGTGACACAGAGCCGTTACCTTGCGATGCGTAGTTAACCTTTGATCCATTTTGTTTGAGGTAAGCAATAAACTCTTTCATATTGCTCACTGGCATTGATGGATGAACAGCGATCACATTGGTTGCAACTGTAATCAAACCAATGGGCACTAATTCTTTGAGTTCCCATGACACCTTGTCCATCAAAATATGATTGGCCACGTGATAGCCCGAATAGGACACCAACAAGGTGTATCCGTCTTTTGCAGATTTAGCCACCGTTTGATACGCCACATTGCCACTCGCTCCTGGCTTGTTATCAACCACCACAGTCTGACCCAATAGCCGTGACAAAGGTTCAGCGACAAGTCGTGCGGATGTATCGACCAATCCACCCGGCGGATTAGGGACGATTAGGCTGATGGGACGCATTGGGAAATTTTGTGCGTGAGAGTTAGATAACAAACTCACCATCACTGCAAAACATAAGGATAGATAACGCATAGAAGAACCTCTTCAAAAAATAATTACAAACCTTGTAGTGCTTTCTCAACAAATTTCAACTCAAAAGAATCTTCAAATTTAAAATTGGTAGCCACTTCGGGTTGTTTGCGCGAACGATAATCCACATTCAAAAATTCAACGTTAATGTCAAAATGTTTTTTGGTTGGTGTTGGATTTTTCATATACATACCCACATTATTGGCAAAAACAGGTTCAAACAAAGCCGAGTCCAAATCTTTAAAGTATTCTTTGGCAAACGTTTTAAAACTATTTCTGTCTTTGTCGATTGCTCTAAGAGCCAAGGCAATACCACGGCAATAAGCAATCAATTCATTGGGTTTTTCTTTAGCCGTTTGTTCGGTGACGCTGGCTGCAATATACAAAAAGTCATTCAACTCAGGGGGTGGATTGGTGACCATATTGAATAAATAAGCACCACCAAACTTTGTCACCGCCAAATCTGATGTGGGCGACGACAAACAAAATGCGTCTATTTGTCCACGATCAAATGCGGCCAACATGGCACTTGCGCCGCCTTGAATCGTCACCAATTGCACATCACGATCAGGATCGATTTTTCCTTTGCTTAAAAAATAACGTAACAACTGGTCTGGCCCCGCACCAGGCCCTGTTGTGCCGATACGCAGTCCACGCAATTGAATAATCTTAGAATCTGTGGAAGAACTTTCTGTCACCCCAGTTTTATCAAGTATGGATTTTTTGACCACAACATTGGATGCAAATTTATTGACCCAACCGCAAATCATTTTGACGGGACGGCCTAACAATTGAACGCGCATATTGGTTGCAGGCGAGCCCAACAAAACATCAGCGGCACCTGACAGCAATGCGTCTTGATTGACACCGCGATTGGTTGCAGCGAGTTCGACCGACAAACCACTCTTGTCAAATAATTGTTGATGTTGCGCGTAATCTTCTGCACTCCAAAGCCACGAACGTGCGTTGGAACGCAATGTACTGAGTTTGGGTTTGCTTTGCGCTTGAACGCTATGGGGTAATATCAATGCACTACTGGTCATTGCGACGCTCAATGCGCCCTTCATCATCAGTCGACGCTCTAAGTCTGCTTTCATGATAGAACTCCTAAAAAAAATTAAAACTCTTCAATGGCTTGCACGCAGCAAGCGACCTGGCATTTTCCAATCGTCAGGTACAGGTTGCAGCGGCTCAGGCAACTCCACACCATTCACAAACACGTGATGAATACCTTGCGGATAAGAGACCAATCGATCTTCGCCCGCTGGCAAATCAAACACGCGCTCTAAGGGTCCAGCCCCCACTGTATCGGGATCAAAAACAACCACGTCAGCAGGTGCGCCTACTTTTAATTGGCCTCGATTGGGAATCTCAAAAATTTTTGCGGTACGACCCGTCATCATATGCACGGCTTGCTCAAGGCTCAAAGCTTTTTTCTCTCGCACCCAATGTCCGAGCAAATAAGTGGGATAGCAGGCATCACACAATTGAGACATATGCGCACCGCCATCACCTAAGCCCAAAACCACATCTGGATTTTGCAAAATATCTTGAACTTCGTCTTCTTCAAAATTGACCAGTGGCGTTCTAAATTTAGCTTGCAAATTACTGTTTAAAGCAATATCTAGAAAAATATCAACCACATGTTTATTTGTTTGTCGAGCAATATCGGTTAATCGCTGACCCACCAATTGGGGATGCGTTGCATCCTGCGACAACTCGGTTAATGCAAAACTGGCTCTGCGCATCTTTCCTTCGTCGGCACCGCCAGAAAAAAAAGTATCTCGACCGCCATGACCTGCGAGTTCTTTTTTAAATTCATCTCGAAAATTTTCGTCAGCATAAATAGTTTTTAATTGCTCTTGATTTTTGGCTTGTTTAACAGGATCAAATAATTGCCATGTATCAAAAATAACAGGTGATCGCGCATCAAACTCACTGACAATCGGACGACAAGCCACTTGCGGATAGATGGGGTATCCCTCATCCAATAATTTTTTATTATTTTC
>RFYV01000005.1 GCA_009921265.1 Betaproteobacteria bacterium
AAGGTGGCGTCTGCAACTGCACCAGCAGTTACGCCTACAAAGGTCACTAAAAATCAAAAGCCAAGCGCTACGGTTTCAAAGGTCGCAAATAGAAATGCGACTGCCACGCAAACCAAAGCAACACCTGCAATTAAATAATTGAATTATCCAGCCATGGAGCCCGCTCAATATTTTGAGCGGGTTAAATTTGCATTGACTCGCTGAGGTCTTAATCGCTTTTAAGCTTTAGCCTTTTTAAAAAGCGAGGAGAGTTGTTTATAGTAACTTGTAGACGATGAAGTTAAATGAACATATTTTGTTCTGCGATTATTATCTTTGAAAATAAATTCTATATGGCCGCCATTTAATAAATCACTGAGTTTGCGATGCAATGTGGCTGATGAGGCAATATGAGTAAGTGACATAACATCGCTCACAGTCATGGGTTCTTGGTTGTATTCGCTTAATGCAATTTCATCCAAAATTAATTTGGCTTCAGCTTCTAAGGCAGCATGATTATCTTCAGCTGAAAACGCTTTGACCAAATTCAAGAAATTCAGATAGTAATTCACTATATTCTTACTTTCAAATGCTGAGTAGTATTTGTCGAAGGTATTTTAATTAAGTATTGAGTTTGGGTTGTCTCGGGTGCGTCACTTTTAATTCGTGAGAGAATCTGACTCAGTATAGTGATACTTTAGAAGACAAGTTGTACGCATGAATAAAGTTGGTTTTTATACACACCCTGACTTTGAGGCTCACGAAATGGGCCCTGGGCATCCCGAATGTCCCGAAAGGCTGAGCTCTATTTTTAGATATTTAGAAAAAACGCAGCTCATTAAGCAATTGCAAGTCACAGCCCCTCCATTGGCTGCTGTCGAAGACTTCAAATTGGCTCATGATGCAACTCATATCGATCGTTTAGAAGAAATCAGTCATTTATTTGACGTCGATGTAGATGGTTATCCAAGATCCTATGTGCAGATTGATCCAGATACTGCTTTTAATCCCCATACTTGGCAAGCCGTTCGCCGAAGTGTGGGTGCGGCTTTGCACGCCACGGACGCTGTCATCGATGGGCGATTGGAGCAGGCTTTTTGCGCGGTGAGGCCACCAGGTCATCATGCGGAGCATCGTAGGGCTATGGGTTTTTGCGTAGTAAATACGGTAGCCGTTGCTGTGAAACATGCTTTAGATGTGCGCAGCATAAAACGAGTTGCCGTGATTGATTTTGATGTGCATCATGGCAATGGCACTGAAAATATATTGTCTGACGATGACCGTGTATTGATGGTGGGGATTTTTCAGCATCCCTTTTATCCCTATTCGGGTTCTGACAGCGCATCTGACAATATGAAAAATATTCCCATTCCTGCGCGAACCGATGGAAAAAAAATTAGACAACTTATATCGGATCAATGGTTACCTGCCCTCCATGCGCACCAACCCGAGATGATCTTTATTAGTGCAGGTTTTGATGCGCACCGTGAAGATGATTTGGGCCAACTTGGCCTGGTTGAAGATGACTATGCTTGGATCACGCAATTGATTTGTAAGGTTGCCCAAGAGCATTCGGGTGGGCGAATTGTGTCTTGTTTAGAAGGTGGATATAACTTGAGTGCATTGGCCCGAAGCGTACATGCACATCTGAAAGTTTTGTTAGACTTTCAGATGAATTCTTCATTTGATTGATTGTGGGAGACAAAATTGGCACGCATTGCAATGATTGGACAACAAGATTTTGGTAAGGCCGCTCTTGAGGCTTTTATAGCCCGTGGCGATACTGTTGTAGGTGTTTTTTGTAAACCCGAAAAACCAGGTGAGCGCCCTGATGCGCTTAGGCAAGCCGCTCAAAATGCAGGCGTTTCTGTTTTTCAGCTGCCTGATTTAAAAGGAGACGAGGCTCACAAAGCCATGCAATCTTTAAATGCAGATATTTGCATCATGGCTTATGTGTTGCAATTTGCACCTCAATCATTGGTTGATATTCCAAAGCACGGAACAATTCAATACCATCCCTCTTTGTTACCCAAATACCGAGGTCCATCCTCCATCAATTGGCCTATTGCCTTTGGAGAAAAGCAAACGGGCTTAACTATTTTTAGACCCACGGATGGGCTCGATGAAGGCCCAGTGATTTTACAAAAAACTTGTGATATTGGACCCGATACCACATTGGGAGAAGTTTATTTCAATTCTTTATTTCCAATGGGTGTGCAAGCGCTGTTAGAAGCCTGTGATTTGGTGATCGCCGGGAAACACACACAAATGATTCAAAATGAATCACAGGCGAGCTATCAAGGTTGGTTTCGAGATGCGGAATCTCAAATCAATTGGGCCAATCACATTGATCATGTTTACAACTTGATTCGCGCGTGCAACCCAGCTCCTGGTGCATGGGCGATATTGGGTAGTGAGAAGGTATTTATTTTCGATTGCAAAAAACACATAACTCATCGTTTTGAGCAAGTCAAAGGCAAGCCTGGCACCATCGCACACAAAACTCAGGATTCTTTTTTTCTCAATGCACAAGGTGGGCAAATTGAAGTGCTGCGCATCAAGCCAGAAAGCGGCTCCAAAATGAAGGCCGCTGAATTTATAGCGGCTAGGCCATCACTTTTTCAGTGATCTTTTTTTCGACAAAACCTAGTTTGTCGAGCGCGTCGGCCAAGTGTTGAACACTGCGCTGTGGGTTGTGTAGTTTTTCGAGACCAAACAAACCAATTCTGAATGTCATAAAGTCTGCGGGTTCATCGCACTGTAAGGGCACGCCTGCTGCTGTTTGCAAGCCGAGTGCCAAAAACTTTTTGCTGTT
Source organism: Betaproteobacteria bacterium (assembly GCA_009921265.1). Taxonomy (GTDB): domain Bacteria; phylum Pseudomonadota; class Gammaproteobacteria; order Burkholderiales; family Burkholderiaceae_C; genus Limnohabitans. The sequence continues at coordinate 2,795 of RFYV01000005.1, forward strand.
GTGAACGTCTGCGTCTTTGGTGTAGCTCACCACCACCCCTGGCGCTTGGAAGGGCTTGGCTGCAACACTCACGATACCGCGTGATTCCAACAGTGTACGAACCTGTTGACCGATGTTGGCTTGTTCTTTGCAGACACGATCAAATCCGTAAGCGCGCGTTTCGGTCATCACTTCGCGCAAACGCGTGAGCGCGTCTGTTGGCATGGTGGTGTGATAGGCGTGACCGCCTTTTTCATAGGTCTCCATGATTTGAAGCCATTTTTTGAGGTCGCATGCAAAACTACTGCTGGTGGTTTGCTCGATAGCTTGACGTGCAAGCTCGCTCATCATGACCATGGCGCAAGACGGTGAACCACTCCAACCTTTTTGCGGTGCGCTAATGAGTACATCAACGCCGGTTTGTTTCATGTTGACCCAAATCGCGCCTGATGCGATGCAATCAAGAGCCAAGAGTCCGCCCACTTTGTGCACTGCATTAGCCATTTTGAGAATGTAGTCATCAGGCAATATCATGCCTGCGGATGTTTCAACATGAGGTGCAAAAACGACAGCTGGTTTTTCAATTTCGATTTGACGCACGACTTCTTCAATAGGGCAAGGAATCCAAGGAGATTGTGAATCTTGTGAAACGCGTCTGGCTTTTAAAACAATAGATGATGAAGCAATTTCGCCCATCTCTAATATTTGTGTCCAGCGATAGCTGAACCATCCATTTCGAACAATCAAAACTTTTTTGTTGGTTGCAAATTGTCTGGCAACCGATTCCATTCCAAAAGTGCCACTGCCAGGAACAAGTGCAGTGGAGTGTGCGTGATATACCTCTTTGAGAATAGAGGAGATGTCTTTCATGACATGCTGGAAACGCACTGACATATGGTTGAGTGCGCGATCAGTGTAAACCACAGAAAATTCAAGAAGGCCATCGGGATCAATTTGGGGGAGTAAGCCGGGCATATGTCAAATCTCCATTTTGTCGTTAATTAAATCCTGCTCAAAAAACGAGCCGGATCATGATTGTATGAGAGAAATGAGAACTGTGCTGGGCGTCTAAAGCCGTCCTTTACAGGGGGGTTATTGGTTCTTAAATACTGGCTTGCGCTTGTTAACAAAAGCGTCCATGCCTTCTTTTTGATCCTGGGTTGCAAAAAGCGCGTGGAATATGCGTCTCTCAAACATGACGCCGTCTGATAACCCGTTCTCATAAGCGCGATTGACTGATTCTTTGGCGGCTTTGATCGCTATTTGTGATTGTTCGCAAATCATCAGAGCGGTGGCCAATGCTTCATTCATCAATTGATCCAATGCGACCACGCGACTGATGAGGCCGCTTCGCTCTGCTTCGATTGCATCCATCATGCGACCAGTTAACACCAAATCCATGGCTTTAGATTTGCCGATGGCACGTGGAAGCCTTTGTGTGCCACCCGCGCCTGGAATGATGCCTAGTTTGATTTCGGGTTGTCCAAACTTAGCGTTGTCGGCGGCAATAATGATGTCGCACATCATGGCCAGCTCGCAACCGCCACCCAATGCAAAGCCACTCACCGCCGCAATCACTGGCTTGCGAATGCTGCGAATGGTTTCCCAATTGCTGGTGATGAAATCATTTTTGTACGCTTCAGCAAATGTCAATTGGCTCATGGCAACTATATCGGCGCCAGCTGCAAATGCTTTTTCATTGCCAGTGATGATGATGCAACCAATATGGGGGTTAGCGTCAAATGATTGAAGCGCAGCGCCTAATTCAGTCATGAGTTCGCCATTGAGTGCGTTGAGTTGCTTGGGCCGATTGAGTGTGATGACACCTACTTTATCGGCTTCTGTTTTGATTTGTATATTGACGTATGACATGATGAATCCAATGATTAAGTGTTGACTAACCAAGACTCCAATTTTGAAATATTTTCAATGGAAAGTTTGATGTGTGGTTTTGTTTTGGGCGCTTGTAGGTTGATAGGAAGCTTAAGAATTTTTTGATCACGTGAAATCAATGCGGTGACTTGATGATCGGGCCCAACAAGTATCAGTAAATCATCAAGCTTAGATATTCGCCACATGGCGGGTACTCGATTCTTTTTTTCTGTGATTTCAATTCCTATCCATTCATCACCTGGTGCGAAACCGGCTTTTTCGCAAGGACTGTTGCTCAAAACGGTTTTGATTTGTATGCCATTGCTTTCGTTGACGCGCATGCCCAGTTGTTGAGCCAATGGTTCGCCTTCGTGGTGAACTTGCACGCCGTGTATTTGCAACAGAGAAAGAACAGGCAACTCATCCGTGCTGTGCACCCACGACTGAATATCGCGTTTCCAAGAGTGCCCCGTTAGTGTTTTTAAGACGTCCAATAGATCTTGTTCACTCATCGGACCTGCAGAACATTTTTTCCATAAAGCACGCATAACTTCATCTAGGTTATGACCTGCAACCTGCAGCTTGAGATCTAAACACATCGCAATCAATGCGCCCTTGGTGTAGTAACTCACTGTCATGTTGGGCGTGTTTTCATCTGCTCTGTAGTATTTGGTCCATGCTTCAAAACTTGATTGAGCAACGGTGTGAATATGTCTGCCTGGCGTTTGAAAGACTTGATGAATCGTTTTGTTGATCAATTGAATGTATTGCGCATTGGTGATGAGATTGGCACGACGCACAATCAGATCGTCGTAATAACTGGTGAATCCTTCAAAAAACCAAAGCAGTCGGGTGTAATTTTCTTGCGCGTAGTCGTATGTTTCAAATTCAGTAGGACGTAGTCGTTTGACATTCCACGTATGAAAATATTCATGGCTGATTAAGCCTAATAAAGTGATGTAGCCGTCGCTGGCTTTGATGGCGCCTTTTCGTGGCAAGTCTGCACGCTTGCAAATCAGTGCTGTGCTGTTGCGATGTTCGAGTCCACCGTATCCATCGCTCACCGCATTAAGCATGAACAAATAATTTTTGTGTGGCGGTTTGCCGTTTTTATGCCACATGCGAATAGCTGTTTCACAAATTTTTTGAGTGTCTTGCAAAAGACGCTCACCATCCATGGTGGGCGGCGCACCAGCAACAACAAAACGATGTGTCACGCCGCGCACAGTGAATTGTCCCGACCAAAAGTCCCCCATCTCAACTGGGCAATCGACGAATTCATCGTAGTCTTGCGCTGTGTATTGACCAAAGCCCTTGGCGTCAATTTTGAGTGGCTTCAGCCCTGTTGCCAACTTCCAATTGCCGAGTGATTTGTTGGATTCAAAAGTAATGTAATGCGGTTGATGAGCAAGTTGTGGTGCGCGCATCAATAAACTCGTTCCGTTTAAAAAACCTCTTTGCATATCGAGCCATGCGGTGCGAACCGAGTTGTCTCGGGCATAGACTTGATAAATGACTTGAAGTGTTTGTTGATTTGAACAATCAACAACCCATGTCGACTTATTGGTTTGTGTTATGGCGCATTGCTGTTTCCTTTGACTTGCACTGATGGCGATGATTTGTTTTGAAAATTCACGCACCATATAACTACCTGCAATCCAAACGGGCATTTCAAGGGTTTGTTGATCAAGCGGTTGCGAAATCGTTAAAGTAATTTGATAGATATGCGCTTTGGGATTTTGGAGCTGTACTAAATAGTGGACGGGAACAGCGTTCGATTTTTTTTTCATCAAGTTGCACCTGCACCAATTAGACAAGCCAGTGTTGCAACAAAGGTGAGTCTAAATCGCAACGTCATCCATTGACGAAGACCCGATTGCGGCCAAGTTTTGCGATCAACCGCATAACAAGCAATGAGCAATAGACTTAAAACAACCAAGCCTGCATACGCAGGAAGTAAGAAAGCAATCCATGCCAAGAGGGAAGGGATCACGCCCCAAACGATATGAAATTTTTTATCAACGCATTGCTCTTGCAAGCCCAGTCCCCAATGAATGCCGCCTAAAAACGAAACGATACTTGCGCCATACCCAGTGAGTGCCATTGCAACTAACGGATGTGCATTTTCATTGACTAAAAATAGTAATGCAGCCAATACAACAAAAGGTATGAGGCCTGCATAGCCCAATCGCTCAATGCGTTGTTCTTGGTTTATTATTGGTGCTTCACTCATAAATAATTAGGACTTGGAAGATGTAAGGAATTTTTCAACTTGCGATGAGGTGATTGCACCAGGCACGCGTGTTCCATCTGTAAAAAGCAAAGTGGGCGTGCCATTGATTTTATTTTTTTGCCCAAAGGCTAGATTTCTTTGGATGGCTGCGGCGTCGCAATTACTGTTAGCTGTGAACATATCCTTTGTCATCAAGTCAATCCAAGCTTTTGCACGATCGCGGGCGCACCATACATTTTTTGATTTTTCCATGGATTCTGCGCTCAGAATGGGATATAAAAATAAATAGATAGTGATGTTGTCCACCGCTTGTAATTCACGCTCGAAGCGCTTGCAATAACCGCAATTGGGATCTTCAAAGATGGCTATTTTGCGCTCTCCGTTGCCACGCACAATCGTTACAGCATCTTTAATGGGCAACGCTTTGAAGTCAATTGCCAATAATTTATCGGTTCGTTCTTCGGTGAGATTCTTTTTTGTTTTGGTATCGGTGAGTGAACCGTCAAGCAAGTAGTTGCCTTCGCTATCGGTATAAAAAATTTCTGTTCCGTTGACGCGTACCTCGTACAGGCCTTGCATTGGCGTGCGTTTGATTTCTTCTATTTTTCCTAATTGTGGGATGCGGTCTAGAAGATTTTTTTTGATTAAGGCTTCTTGCCCCTGTGCAAAAACAAAAGTGATTTGCATGCCAACTATCAAAATAACCAGGTATTGAAATATAAATTTTTTCATGAATTGCTTTCTTTTATTGCATCGCTTTTGTTGTGAGCCATTGTTTCAGTAATGGGGCTTGGTTTAAGCCATTTAATCCCCAGTTTCTTGCGGTCTGCGCCAATCGGTGAGGGTGAGCGAACAGTCTTTGTAACCCGTCGCACGCTATCCAAGTGGGCATTAAGTGCGCTTTGCAAGTTCTTTCATATTGCCGCAGTAAATGTCTGTCTCCTATGGGGCGCCAGTAATTGTGAGCATCTCTGGTTTTTAATACATCAGCTAATATTTGTACATCTGCCAATCCCACATTGAGACCCAAACCTGCTAAGGGGTGAATGGTATGAGCCGCGTCGCCAGCCAGCGCCCAAGCAGCGCCATTGGGCGCCAGGCCACACCATTGCTTAGCGTGTGACAAATGCAAGGGCCAAGTGACGCGTTTTGAATGAAGTTGGAGGACGGCGCCAACTTGTTGACTGATTTGTTGAATTTTAGATATGAATTCTTCATCAGAAATAGAAATTAAAGAGGATGCTTTTTGAGTCGGCACAGACCATATGAGTGAAAGCTCTTTTCCGTGCATTCCTCCCATCGGAAGTAGGGCTAATATTTCAAGCTCTTGATTTTCGTTTTGAACAAACCATTGATGCGCAATTTGTTGATGGGGAAGGCTGGACAAAAGGCGCGCTGAAATCGCAGTTTGTGCATAGGGTAGCGTTTCGTACTCCACGCCTAATTCTTGTCGGGTAATACTATTTTTCCCTTCACAAATGACAGTGAGTGGCGCTGATTCGGGTTTTTCAATTTTTTGAATATTGGATTGAAATTCAATGGCTTGTAATAATTGTTTTTGTAAAACGCCAACGTCAACGACCCAAGCAAGGCTTTCGTGCGAAGGGGCATCAAATTGAATTTCACCGCCGTCATCGCCCCGCACTTGCATGCGCTCAATAGGCGTGGCGTGTTCTGGGCTTGGCCAACAGCGAACCGACTCGAGCAAGGCGCGCGAACGTGCATTGAGCGAGTAGGCCCGCACATCTTGGGCGGGGCTTTCGCCCGAGACCCATCCCACGCGCAGGCGCTGCTGGGCGAGTAACAAAGCCAAGGTGCCACCTACCATGCTGCCGCCACTAATACAAACGTCAAACTTGTTAGTCATGGGGCCATTGTAGAAGGGGTGACAATACTGGGGTTGAAGTCAATTGGAAACCTTTCACAATGTCAGATATTCAAGCCCATATTTCACAACTTTGGATTTACCCCATTAAATCTTGCGGGGGCATTTCTGTTGAAGAGTCCATCCTCACACCCACTGGTTTGGAGTGGGATCGAAATTGGATGGTGGTCGACAAACGCGGTGAATTCATTTCGCAACGCGATTTGCCCAACATGGCGCTGATTCAACCCACCATGAGGCGCAGCGATATGGTCTTGCGCGCACCAGGTATGTTGGCATTGCATGTGGCTTTGTATGAAGTTGAAACTCCAACGCATGCGCAAGTATGGGATGACCGTGTCAAGGCCTTTGATATGGGCGATGTAGCTGGGCAATGGTTTAAAAGCTTTTTAACGCAAGATGAAAAAGGCAAAGCATTTGTCGAGCGAGAAGGTCCCTTGCGATTGGTTCGATTTGATCCCGATCATCGACGTGCAAGCTCGATCCAATGGACCAAAAAAGTGGCTGCGCAAACGCAATTTGCCGATGGTTTTCCGTTGTTGTTGTGTTCGCAAGCGTCGTTGGATGAATTGAATCAACGATTGACCAAGGCGGGTCATGCTGCTGTTGAGATGAATCGTTTTAGACCCAATGTGGTGATCACAGGTGTAGAGGCGCACGATGAAGATCGATTGGCGATGTTGAATATCCAAACTAATTTGAGAGTTGTGGATTTCCAACCCGTGAAGCCCTGCGGTCGTTGTTCTATTACCAATATTGATCCATTAACGGCTGAGTCGTCCCCTGAGGTGAGCGATATGCTTCAAACGTATCGACAAGATCCGCGACTGGATGGTTCGGTGACGTTTGGTATGAATACGATTGAAGTGCCGCCTTCTGAAGTGCATGAGGAGGAGCCTGTTTTGCGAGTGGGGCAAGCAGTTCAAGGGCAATGGGCTTTTTAATCCGTCGATTAGTACAATAGCGGGTTATTCAGAGGATTTGTTATGAGTTTGAAATGTGGCATCGTTGGCTTGCCCAATGTCGGTAAATCAACGCTTTTTAATGCGCTCACCAAAGCAGGTATTGCCGCAGAAAATTATCCGTTTTGCACGATCGAGCCCAACACAGGCGTGGTCGAAGTTCCAGACCCTCGTTTGGCGCAACTTTCCGATATTGTGAAGCCCGAGCGTATAGTGCCTGCCATTGTGGAGTTTGTGGATATTGCAGGTTTGGTTGCTGGCGCTAGTCAAGGCGAAGGATTGGGCAATCAATTTTTGGCGCACATCCGTGAAACCGATGCGATTGTGAATGTGGTGCGTTGCTTTGAAGATGATAATGTGATTCACGTCGCTGGAAAAGTTGACCCCATCTCCGATATTGAAGTGATTCAAACCGAATTGTGTTTGGCCGATTTGAGTACAGTTGAAAAATCCTTGCATCGCTACACCAAAGCGGCCCGATCGGGCAATGACAAGGAGGCCACAAGACTCGTGCAAGTACTCACCAAATGTCAAGAATCCTTGAATCAAGCCAAGGCTGTTCGTACGATTGATTTCAGCAAAGAAGAACATGTGTTGCTCAAACCTTTGTGTTTGATTACAGCCAAGCCCGCGATGTTTGTAGGTAATGTGAGCGAAACAGGTTTTGAAAATAATCCTTATTTAGATCGATTGCATGATTACGCTAAAAATCAAAATGCACCCGTCGTTGCGATTTGCGCCAAGATGGAAGCCGATATGTCGGAGATGTGCGATGAAGACCGAGATTTATTTTTGTCTGAGATGGGGCAAACCGAGCCAGGATTGAGTCGCTTGATTCGTGCGGCTTATCGATTGCTCGGCTTACAAACGTACTTTACCGCTGGCATCAAAGAGGTGCGTGCCTGGACCATTCATATTGGGGACACCGCACCACAAGCCGCAGGTGCTATTCATGGCGATTTTGAGCGTGGCTTTATTCGTGCGCAAACTATTGCCTTTGAGGACTATTTGGCTTTAAAAGGTGAGCAACCCGCCAAAGATGCTGGAAAAATGCGCTCAGAAGGTAAGGAATATGTGGTTCAGGATGGCGATATTTTAAACTTTTTGTTTAATGTTTAATGTTTAATGCTTGAGTGGGGTTGGATATGTCGTTGGTGGCGACATATGGGTAAAACATGTCGCAAAAAACAGGAAAATCAACCATATCCCAATGGCATCCACAGAAGCCATATAACGATTTGCCGCCTTTACTGCCGGCCATCGAGTTGTAAACGCGCGGGGTTCTTAAGCTGTGCATCACTGCGCGTGCGGCTTTGGCCGAGCTCAAACAAGCGGCCGAGTTGATTCCCAACCGAACTGTTTTGATCAATACCTTGCCGTTGCCAGAGGTGCAGGCCAGCTCGGAGATTGAAAACATCGTAACAACCACCGATCATTTGTTTCAATTTCAAAATGACAATTACCATGCGGACGCTTGGCCGAGCAGATTTGCGCGCGCATCAAAGGCGTGGAGATGCAGGTGAGAAGAGTGCCGGGCACCGCTTTGGCCAATCAAACCAACAGTGACATTATTTACACACCTCCTGTCGGCCTAGCGCTTTTGCGTCAAAAATTGGCCAACTGGGAGTTTTATTTGCATGAGCAACAAGATTTGGATTCACTTATTCGAATGGCTGTTGGTCACTATCAGTTTGAGACGATTCATCCGTTCACCAATGGCAATGGACGCACAGGTCGAGTGCTCAACAGTTTGTATCTGACTCAAGAAAACTTGCTCACTCTGCCCATTCTTTATTTGAGCCGTTACATCATCAACAACAAAGCAGACTATTACCGTTTCTTATTGGGTGTGACGCGTTACAGAGATTGGGAGTATTGGTTGTATTATTTGATTCAAGGCGTAGCAGAAACGGCGCTGTGGACCACAGCCAAAATCGCAGCTATTCGCGCCTTACATAACATGACGATTGATCATGTGAAAAAACCGCGCCTAAAATTTATAGCAGAGAGTTGGTGGATTTGATTTTTAATTTGCCTTATTGCCGCATCCAAAACTTGGTGGATCAGGCATTGGGCGCGCGACAAGCCGCATCTCGCTACCTCAAGCAATTGGAGAGTGTGGGCGTTTTAAAAGAAATGACGTTTGGGTTGGAAAAATTATTCATTCATCCCAAGCTGCTTGGATTGCTCACACGTGACAATAACCACATTGAAACCTATGCTTGAAACAAATGTTCTATTGACAGATCAATAGAACTGAATCAGCATGACGGGATGAATTCAACTGTTTCTTCGCAACCCCAAACACTTGCTCAAAAATTAATCGCCAAGGCCGCGGGTCAGTCAACGGCCCAAGTGGGTGATGTGCTCACTTGCCAGGTGGATTTGGCGATGTTCCATGACTCATCCGGGCCGCGGCGTTTAAGGCCGATGCTTGAATCGTTGGGCGCATCAATATGGGATCCCAAAAAAGTAGTGTTGGTGATGGATCACTATGTGCCCGAGCAAGACGATGACGCCAAACGCATTGTGCAAATCGCACGTCAAACCGCACGAGATTGGAAACTACCTAACGTGATTGATTCCGAAGGCATCTGCCATGTGGTGTTGCCAGAGCGCGGTCATTTGCATCCTGGCATGTTTTGTGTAGGGGGCGATTCGCATTCGCCAACGGGAGGTGCTTTTGGTACTTACATGTTTGGTATTGGTGCGACTGAAATGTTGGGCGTGGTGGTCACAGGTGAAATATGGGTGCAAGTGCCGCAAACCATTCGCTTGCAATGGAATGGGCAATTGCAACAAGCCGTGAGTGCCAAAGACATGATGCTGCACATGATTGGACGGTTTGGTATGAATGGTGGGAACTATCAAGCTGTGGAGTTTGCAGGCGACACCATTTCTACATTGTCGATGCAAGAGAGAATGACTTTATCCAATATGAGTGCAGAGATGGGCGCTCAAGCAGGTTTGATCGCGGCCGATGATGTCACGGTTGATTATTTGAAGCAACATGGTGTGGCGCAATATTATCTGGAAAATATTTCGCATTGGGTGAGTGATGAAGATGCGGTGTACGAAAAACATTTGTTTGATGCAACCACTTTGTCGCCACAAGTGGCTGCTCCTCATAGTCCTGCGAATACAAAATCTGTTACAGAATTTTTAGATGTGAAACCAACTATTGCATACATTGGTGCGTGTACGGGTGCCAAGCTCGATGATTTGCGTGCGGCTGCATCGGTGCTTAAGGGCAAGCGTGTGGCCAATCATGTGCGATTGGCGGTGGCACCAGCAAGTGCGCGTGAACAGCAACAAGCACAACAAGAAGGCGTGATGGATATTTTGCGCGATGCAGGCGCTGAAATTTTGCCTAACTCGTGTGGTGCGTGTGCGGGTTATGGCATGACGTTTGAAGAAAACGCTGTGGTGATATCAACCACAGCCAGAAATTTCAAAGGTCGCATGGGTCCAGCCAGCGTCAATGTTTATTTGGCTTCACCTTGGACCGTTGCAGCAAGTGCGTTGCGTGGGTTCATCACGGATCCAAGGACGGTGATATGAGTGCATATCGAGTTTGGCGATTGGGTCACAACATCGACACGGATGCATTGGCACCTGGTATTTACATGAAATTAGGGTTGGACGAAATTGCCAAACATTGTTTGGAGTCGGTGCGACCTGAATTTGCAAGTGGTGTCAAAAAAGGTGATGTGTTGGTAGCCGGTCCTAATTTTGGAATTGGTTCTTCTCGTGAGCAAGCCGCTGGAGTGCTAGTGCAATTGGGTGTTGCGGCAGTGATTGCACCCTCTTACAGTGGTTTATTTTTTCGCAATGCATTTAATTTGGGATTGCTATTGCTCACTTGTAAAGATGCAGAGCAAATGCAAGAGGGTGACGAAGTGGAAGTGATTCACAAGCCCGATGGCAGTATTGCTATTAACAGAAAAAATCTTGCACCATTGTCGTGTCAATCAATCCCCCATTTTTTAATGGACATGGTCAACGCGGGTGGCTTATTACCACTTTTAAAAATGAAACAACAAGGAAAACAACATGTCGGTTGATGTGACGATGGATCCAGTCACGCTGGCGGTGCTCAAAGGACGGCTCGAGCAAATTGCAGATGAAATGGACGCGACGCTTTATAGAAGCGCATTCAATCCTATCATTGCGGAAGCGCATGATGCGTGTCATGGCATTTACGACGGTCAAAGTGGTGACACTTTGATTCAAGGTAAATCGGGCTTGCCTGTTTTTGTGGGTGCGATGGCGTTTGCGGTGCGCGCAGCAATTAAAGCAGCCAATGAACGACAAGGCATGCAAGACGGAGACATATGGCTTTTTAACGATCCTTATGAAGGTGGTACGCACGCCAATGATTTCAAAATCGTACGACCATTTTTTAGAAATGGGCAATTGTTTTGTTTCATGGCTTCTGCTGCGCATTGGCACGATGTTGGCGGTGCAGTGCCAGGTAATTACAACCCAGGCGCCACCGAGTGTTGGCAAGAAGCGGTGCAAATTCCACCCGTGCGTATTGTTCGCAAGGGAGAGATGGATGACGATGTGTTGGCTATTTTGCGCGCTAATACACGGCAGCCCGACAGCATGTGGGGCGACCTCAATGGTCAACTCGCTGCGCTTGAATTGGGTGCGAGGCGTTTGAATGATTTGTTAGATGAATACAGCGATGCATTGGTTTTGCAATCGATGCTTGAACTGCGCGCGCGTGCTTTCAAACTCATGCGAGAGCACATCAGTGAATTACCCAACGGCACTTATTCGTTTGATGATGTGTTGGACAACGATGGTGTGAATAATGTATATCTGAATATCTGTTTGGATATGACGATTCAAAACGATCGCATGACTTTGGATTTTTCTCGCACCTCTAAAGCTTGTGCAGGGCCTGTCAATATTTCAAGGGCCACTTCAGTTGCAGCTTGCTATGTAGCGCTCAAGCACGTGTTTCCTGATGTTCCTGCCAATGCGGGCGTGTTGGACGCTGTTGAATTTGTGATTCCTGATGGATTGGTAATTAGTGCTAAACATCCCAAGCCAGTGGGCGGTTATACCGAAACGATTTTGCGAATGATTGATGTAATTTTCAGTGCGACTGCATTGGCCGATCCCAATCTTGCAGTAGCGCATGCTTATGGCACCATCAATGCGTTATCGATTGCAGGTCATCGCAGCGATGAAAAACGCAATGGGCAGCGTTGGGTCATGTTTAGTTTTTTTGGCGGTGGTCATGGAGGTCATAGCCATGGCGATGGTTTGAGTCATGGCAACGCGCCGATATCAACGGCAACGATTCCACCATTAGAAATTTTGGAGGCAGCGTATCCTGTTCGCTTCACGCAATGGGCGTTGCGTGCTGACTCGGGTGGCAAAGGTCAATACCGCGGTGGACTGGGTGCAATCTACGAAATTGAAGTGTTGGAAGACGGCGCCGATGTATTTATTTTTGGTGAACGCGGTAAAGCGTCTCCCAAAGGTATTGCGGGCGGCGAACAAGCCAAGGCCAATGTTTTTTCTTATCTCAACAATGGACAGTGGTACAAGCCACCTATGGCGAGCAAGATGATGGGGATTCACATTCAAAGAGGTGAGCGTGTTCGATTAGAAACACCAGGCGGTGGCGGATGGGGCAAGGCTGAAGATCGCGATGCAAAAGCGATAGCGCACGATATGGCGATGGGTTACATCACGGGTGACGCATCATGAGTAAAAACAACAACGCGGCGCATTTGGTGGTGGGCGTGGATGTGGGTGGCACATTCACTGATTTGTTTGTACTCAACACAACGGATGGATCTGCGCAAATTGTGAAAGTGCCTTCAACTCGCGGTGAAGAAGCCAAAGGATTCATGAACGGGATTGCACGCGTGCATGCCAATGCTGCTGCTGTTCGCACCATCGTGCATGGAACAACGGTGGGCACCAATGCATTGCTTGAGAGAAAAATTGCAAAGACAGGCATCATCACCACGCGCGGCTTTAAAGATGTTTTAGAAATGCGAAGACGCGATCGTCCTCAAACTTGGGGATTGCGTGGCAGATATTCACCGATTGTTGCCAGAGATTTGCGGCTTGAAGTGGATGAGCGTATGTTGGCCGATGGCACATTGCACACGCCTGTTAACTTGAATCAAATCAAGCAAGCTGCTGCTCAATTGATTGAGATGGGTTGTGATGCCGTGTGTTTGTTTTTTATCAACACCTATGCCAATCCATCCAACGAACAAGCAGCCGCTAAAGTATTGCGCGAATGTTGGCCTAATTCTTTTGTGACCGTGGCCAGCGAAGTGTTGCCCGAGATTCGAGAGTTTGAGCGATGTTCGACATCGGTGATTAATGCATCGTTACAACCCGTCGTGGGCAGTTATTTAGAAAGACTCGATCACGATTTACGCCAACAAGACTTTTCGGGTGAGTTGTTGATTGTGCAAAGCAATGGTGGCGTGATGTCTCGGCAAACAGCGTGTGACATGCCAGCTCGCACTGCACTGTCAGGACCTGCTGCGGGCGTTATTGCGTGCGCGGAGATTGCAAGAACGAGTGGTTATCCCAATGTGATTACGGGCGATATGGGTGGCACTTCGTTTGATGTGTCTTTGGTTGCTAACGGACAAGCAGCACTGGCTGCGCAAACATCGATTGAATTTGGATTGGTGATTCGCTCACCCATGATTCAAATTGAAACGATTGGTGCAGGTGGTGGATCGATTGCATCGGTGGATGCGAGTGGTATGTTGCAAGTGGGTCCCGAGTCTGCTGGAAGCAATCCAGGTCCTGCTTGTTATGGACGTGGTAACTCAAGACCCACAGTCACAGATGCAAATGTACTGTTAGGTCGCATTTCAGCCGTTCGGCCCTTGGGTGGTGGTTTGTTAAATGCATTGGATGCCAAGTTATCTGAACAAGCCATCAATCAACACGTTGCAAAACCATTGGGTTTGAGCGTGCACGATGCAGCGCAAGCGATCCTCACGGTAGCGAACGCAAAAATGGCTGGCGCTATTCGTGTGGCATCGATTGAGAAAGGCCACGATCCGCGTCAATTTGCTTACATGCCTTTTGGTGGCGGTGGTGCGTTACACGTGTGCGCCATGATGCGAGAAGTGGGTGTCACTACGGGTATCGTGCCTCGATACCCTGGTGTCACATCCGCATTGGGTTGTGTGATGGCTGATATGCGACACGATGCGGTGCAAACACTCAATACCATGCTCAATGATTTGGATATTGAAGCGCTGCAACAGCGATTAAAAACTTTGTCTGCTGCGTGTCAACAACGGTTGGATTCTGCAGGTGTTGAATTTGAACGCATTGAAGAGCAAATCAGTTTGGATATGTTGTATCAAGGACAAACGCACACATTGGCTGTGACCTTGCCGCAACAAACCATCAGTCGCAACATGATTCAAACGGCGTTTGAGAGCGCGTATCAACAAGCATTTGGGCGTGTGTTGCATGGTTTGGTGATTCGTGTGATGAATTTGCGTTATGCGCGCATGGGCATTCGGCCCAAATTTGATTTGTCGGTGCTCGCACCACAAGGCAAAGGCAGCACCGAATCTTTGGGTATTCAAAATGTATATCACGCGTCGCAATGGTGGGGCGCCAAACGATACGACCGATTGGCATTGCCCGTGCAATCGGTCATTGCGGGTCCTGCAATTTTGGAGCAAGCCGATACCACCGTTTGGTTAGAGCCTGATTTTTCTGCGCATGTCGATGCATGGGGTAATTTGATTGTGCAAAGGATTTCATCATGAGTGACAAGCAAAGCAAATGGGGATTGATCATCATTGATTTGCAAAATGATTTTTTGCATGCCAATGGTGCTTATTCGCGCGGCAAAGCCACGAGTGCAGAGGCATTACTATTGGCCGATCGTGTTGTACCTGTTGCCAAAGCAGTGAAACAACACGGCGGCATGGTGGCCGCTAGTTTGTTTACCTTATGGCCAGATACGCATGGTGACCCGATGATTTCACCTCATCTGTTTGCCAATCGTCCTTTTTTAAAAAAAGGTGATTTCAAAATGGGTGGATGGGGTCATGCCAATTTGGATGCGATTGCGTCGCACGTCGATGTGACTGTTAACAAGGTTGCTTACTCTGCATTTTTTAACACACAACTCGATTGGTTCTTGCGTCGTGCAGGAATTACTCATTTGGCCGTGTGTGGCATTGTGACCAATGGTGGCGTGGCCAGTACGGTTCGTGATGCACACATGCGTGACTATCACACGGTGGTGATCAGCGATGGGTGCGCTGCGTTTTCTCACAAAATTCATGACGCTGCAATTGAAGATATGTCTACCGTTGCAACGGTGATGGATTGCAAAACTTTTATTCAACAATTGGGTTGATGTATGACAGCTGATGCACAAATTTATCGCGCATCACACATGGATGCGCCTGTTCATTCGCCCGTGGTGATTGTGGGTGCGGGTGCATGTGGACTCACGGCCGCACTAATGCTCAGACATCTGGGCGTTGATGTGGTGGTGCTTGAGCGAGACGAGTATCCTTCAGGGTCAACTGCTTTGTCATCAGGCTTTATTCCTGCCGCATCAACGCGTATACAAAAAAGCATGGGTATCCAAGACAGCCCTGAGTTGTTTGCCAAAGATATTCAATCTAAAGCCAAAAATAAATCAGATCCTGAACTCACCATGGCGTATGCCAAGGCCATCGGTCCTGCATTGGATGCATTGGAAAAAAACAATGGTTTGGTGTGGGCAGTATTGGATCAATTTTTATATCCCAATCACAGCGTGCATCGCATGCATGCAGTGCCAGAAAAAACAGGCGATGCATTGATGACGCGTTTGCGAGCAGCTGCAGATTCTGCTGATGTGGTGGTGTTGACGCAGGCGCGTGTGAATCAAATTTGGTTAGACAACAGCAATCGGGTGTTGGGTGTGGGCTATACAACGCCAGACAATGAAACGTCAATGCTGTCGTGCGATGCGTTGCTATTGGCGTGCAATGGTTTTGGTGGAAATACCGATTTGGTCCAAGAGTTGTTGCCCGAGATGGCGCAAGCCTTGTTTGCAGGGCATACGGGTAACGACGGTAGTGCGATTCTTTGGGGACGACAAATGGGTGCGGGCTTGGCCGATTTGGGCGCGTACCAAGGTCATGGTTCATGGGCGATACCGCATGGCGTTTTGGTGTCGTGGGCTTTGATGATGGAGGGCGCGATTCAAGTCAATAAAAAAGGTGAGCGTTTTCATGACGAGACCTTAGGTTATTCTGAAGCAGCAGTGCATGTGCTGACGCAACCCAACGCAATAGCGTGGAATATTTTTGACGATACCTTGCTTGCATTTGCACAAGATTTCCCAGATTTTGTACAAGCACAACAAGCAGGTGCTATGAAGTCAGCAAACAGCATTGAAGAATTAGCAAGCATCATTCAATGCGACGCCAACCATTTAAAAAAAACTTTAAATGGCGTGAAGCCAGGTGCTGACGCTACAACAGGGCGAACATTCAAACGCTCTTTGCAAGGTCGATTGCACGCCATCAAAGTGACGGGTGCTTTGTTTCATACGCAAGGTGGTTTGGCTATTAACGCTGAATGTCGCGTTCTTAGTCAGCAAGGCGTTGCGTTTGCAAATCTTTGGGCTGCAGGTGGCGCGGCGCGCGGTGTATCGGGTCAAGCGGTGTGGGGCTATTTATCGGGCAACGGATTGCTCAGTGCCGTTGCGGGTGGTTACATCAGCGCGCACACCATATCACATCAACTTCAATATCCTAAGTAACACATGACTGATTTTAAAAAACGCTTACAAGAAAAACGCGCAGTGCTTGCGCCTGGTGTGTACGATTCTCTCAGTGGTTTGATTGCAGAGCAATCGGGTTTTGAGGCTTTATATTTATCCGGTGCTTCTATTGCATACACAAAGTTGGGTCGATCAGATATTGGTTTGGTAACGGCATCAGAAGTTGCGCAAACACTGGCGGCTTTGGCTGAACGCGTTCAGTTACCCATCATTGTGGATGCAGATACAGGTTTTGGAAACGCACTCAACACGCGGCGCACTGTATTTGAGTTTGAGCGTTGTGGTGCAAGCATGATTCAACTAGAAGATCAAACATTTCCCAAACGATGCGGGCATTTGCAAGGCAAAGGCGTGATACCTGCCAAGGAGATGCAAGGCAAATTGCGTGCAGCCTTGGACGCGCGGCGATCGAGCAATACCTTGATATTGGCTCGAACCGATGCCGTTGCTGTAGAAGGTTTGGACGCTGCATTGGATCGTGCAGAGCAGTATTTGGAGTGTGGCGTTGATGCATTGTTTATAGAAGCCTTACGAACGGTACAAGACATGGAGACTGCATGCAAACGTTTTGCGCATCGCATTCCATTGCTGGCCAATATGGTGGAGGGTGGTCAAACACCCATTCAAAGCGCAATCGAATTAGAAAAAATTGGTTTTAGGATTGTGATTTTTCCAGGTGGAACCGTGCGTGCAATTGCGCGTACATTGCAAAGCTATTACGGCAGTTTGCATCAACATCAAACCACACAACCGTGGCGCGATCGCATGTTAGATTTTGATGGCCTCAATGCAGTGATAGGAACGCCTGAGTTGTTGCAGTTGGGTAAAAAATACGATTAATCCCATGTCGACCGCACAATCAACCGATCACACCATGCAACGCATCAGTTATAGCGCTGCCCCCGATCGGACCGCTTTAAAGTGGCCTCATCAAGCCAAGATAGCGCTATGGGTTGCGCCCAATATCGAACACTACGAATACGCACCCGAAAAAATTCGTGTCCGCGATCCATGGCCACGCATTCCCCATCCTGACATTCTCAATTACGGTGTTCGCGATTACGGGAATCGTGTGGGCGTGTGGCGTTTGATGGAAGTTTTCGATCGTTTCAAAATTCCATGCACGGTTTCATTGTCAATGTCAGTTTTAGAAATGTATCCCGATATTGCAAACGCCATGATGCAGCGAGAATATGAATTCATGTCCCACGGCTTGTACAACACCCGATATCACTGGGGGTTGTCGGCCGAAGAAGAAATGCATTCCATTGAAGAATGTCAAGCGATACACCAACGCATCACTGGGAAAAAGTTTCGGGGATGGTTTTCACCTGCGGCATCCAACACACTCAACACACCTGACTTGGTTGCAAAGGCAGGCATTGATTATTTGTGCGATCTGTATCACGACGACCAACCAACGTCCATCCATGTCAAAGAGGGTCGACTCATTTCATTGCCTTATTCGATGGAAATCAATGACAGTATTGCATGGCGCAGAGGTATGGAGGCAGAGCAATTTAAACAAAGCATTTGCGATGAGTTTGATACTTTGTACGCTGAAGGCGGTAAAGTGATGAATATTGCAGTGCATCCCTTTATCATGGGACAACCCCATCGCATCGAACAATTGGCGCAAGCCTTTGAATATATCTTTTCACACGACGGCGTTTGGTGCGCCACAGGCAGTGAAATCGTTGATTGCTATCTTCAACAGGTGAGTGTATGAAAAAAATATTGGTCATTGTGCCATTTGCGATGTCACATGAAAATTTAAATTTAAGAAAACAGCAATTGGCAGGCCTTCACATCGATGCTTCGGTGCAATTTGACTATCGACCTGTAGCAGCCGGACCTGTTAATTATTCAAGTCATCATGACTTTGCATTGGCTGATATTTCTATTTTGCAAGCGGGGCATACTGCGCAACAAGAAGGCTATGACGCTGTTTGCATCGATACCATGAGCGATTCGGGTGTGGCGGCGCTGCGCAGTGTCTTGTCCATTCCCGTTGTGGGTCCGGGCAAATTATCAATGCTCACCGCAATGACCTTGGGCGATAAATTTTCTATCGTGACCATGGCCAGTCGCTGGAAGCCTTTGTATAAAAAAGCATTGGATGAATTGGATATGCATCGACATTGCGCTTCTGTGCGCGCGATCGAAGTGCTGCCCGACAACCAATCCTTATTGAATGGAAAAGAAGAAGATGTATTTCCTTTGCTCGAGCAAGCTGCAATTGATTGCATTGAAAAAGATGGTGCGCAGGTCTTGATATTGGGTTCGACCACGATGCATCAAGCGCATGCTTACCTATCCCAAAAACTAAAGGTTCCCATCATCAATCCTGGGCCTTTGAGTTATCAATGGGCAATGGGTATGTTGGGCTTGAATTTGAGTCACAGCGTATTAGCCTATCCGCGGCCCATACACCATCGGCTTGAGATGCTAGACGCCATGATCCAAAGTGGTCAACAATTCTTTCAACACAAAAAATCATGACACATTCAAATCCGCTTATTGCCGAGAGCGAAGCTTACTTTGATGCAGTTGACCGCATGCATTTAGATGACGTGCTGTCTTTTTTTAATGCGGACGCAGTTTTTACAATTGCCACTCATCAGCAAATTTACGCAGGGCGCAATGATCAGATCAAAAACATGTTTGAGCGCTTGTTTGCTAGGTATGCAAAAGTTTGGCATGGTGATTTTAGGCATGTTACGTCAGAGTCGAATCAAATTGCGAGTCAGTTTACGGTTAAAAATACCGCATTCGATGGCTCTGTCAGCTTTAAAAAAAATTGCAATTTTTTCTATTTAAAAAACGGAAAGTTTTCTGAAGTATTTGTGTATATGGCAGGAGAAAATTCTCTTAAATAAATGAACTTTTTTAACTCAATCGTCACTAAGAGATTATTTTAAATATTTTTTTAGAAAGTTGAAAATGACAAAAAGCATTATTGCAAATACATTAAATATTAAAAATCGATATGACTTATATAACATTGTTCATAATAACCTTACAGCATGAAAAATTTGATGCAAATATTTAGCAGGCGACTTTGAAATTTAAAATCTACACCTCAATTTATAGAAGATATAAAACGTGAAATTTTGTCTCAAAAAATATCTGACAAGTATGAAAAACTGAATCCTGTCATTGTTCAAGATGCTTTAGATATGAATGTTAATCTCAATACTAATTTCAACCAGATTAAACATGAGATAGCTCAGTTGTAGAGGTCGTATGAGTCGCGACCGAGCAACTTCAATTTCGACGGAAAATGATTCGTGTCAATAAAAATTTTTCGATTGGAGTCATTGAGTTTCTAAGGAATGGTTATTTAAATTACCACAAAGCAGTCGCCGGAAATGATCCGCAAATTTTCAAGTCAAATACTGGAAAAAATATATTCTGAATGAAATTGATTTGATAGGACTTTGACGCTTGCAAGAATCACTTCGACAACATTCGCATCGCATCCTCTAAGCCTTTAAGCGTCAGGGGATACATCCGACTGCTCGTGAGTTGTTGAATAATACTGATGCTTTGTCTATATTGCCAAACGCCAGGTGGTTCTGGATTGATCCATGCAAATTTCGGATAGGCGTGAGTGAGTCGTTGAATCCACTCTGCGCCTGCCTCCTCGTTGTTGTATTCAACGCTGCCACCAGGTTGCAAAATTTCATAGGGACTCATCGTTGCGTCGCCCACAAAAATCAATTTGTGATCTTTGTTGTATTTGCGGATGATATCCCAAGTGGGAAATTTTTCTGCATAACGCCGTTTGTTATTTTTCCACAAAAAATCATAAACGCAATTGTGAAAATAATAAAACTCTAAATGTTTAAATTCTGTTTTAACTGCAGAAAACAATTCTTCCACGCGTTGCACATGCTCGTCCATGGTGCCACCTACATCCATTAGCAACAAGACCTTCACATTATTGTGCCGCTCTGGAATCATCTTGATGTCTAAGTAACCAGCATTGGCTGCCGTGCTTCGAATGGTGTCGTCTAAATCAAGTTCCTCGGCCGCGCCTTCTCTTGCAAAGCGACGCAATCTGCGCAGAGCCACTTTGATGTTACGAGTGCCCAGCTCAACGTTGTCGTCGTAATCTTGGTAGCTGCGCTTTTCCCAAACCTTGACCGCACTTTTATTCCCGCCTTTGCCGCCAATGCGAATGCCTTGGGGGTTGTATCCGCCATTACCAAAGGCCGATGTGCCGCCCGTGCCAATCCATTTGTTTCCACCTTCATGCTTTTCTTTTTGTTCTTCGAGTCGTTTTTTTAATGTCTCCATCAACTCGTCCCAACCCATTTTTTCAATCGCTGTCTTTTGCTCAGGCGAGAGTTCATTTTCTAACGTTTTTTTGAGCCAATCAAGCGGCACATCATTGGTGAAATCGGTGAGCATTTCAACGCCTTTAAAGTAAGCGCCAAACGCACGATCAAATTTGTCAAAGTGTTTTTCATCTTTGACCAATGTGATGCGACTCAAATAATAAAAATCATCGATGCTGCAGGCTTGACTCTCTGGCCCCACCACATTTTTTTGCATTGCTTCGAGCAATGTCAAAAATTCCTTAACTGAAACAGGCAATTTAGAGACACGCAAGGTGTAAAAAAAATCGATGAGCATGTGTCGTCGCGCCTTTCTCGTCTTAACGGTTTCGGCTTTGCATAAAAACTAACTTTTCAAACAGCGCCACGTCTTGTTCATTTTTGAGCAAGGCTCCCACCAATGGAGGTATGGCCACTTTGTCGTCTTGCGTTTGCAAAATAGATAGCGGAATATCTTCTGCAACTAATAATTTAAGCCAATCCAAAAGTTCAGAGGTCGATGGTTTTTTCTTGAGGCCTGGCAAATTGCGCACATCATAAAAAGTTTTTAGAGCGGCCGCTAGTAAATCTTTTTTGAGACTGGGGAAATGCACGTCGATGATTTGACGCATGGTGTCGGCATCTGGAAATTTGATGTAATGAAAAAAGCATCTTCTTAAAAAAGCATCTGGCAATTCTTTTTCATTGTTTGATGTAATAAACACCAAAGGCCTGGTTTGCGCTTTGATTAATTCGCGTGTTTCATAGCAATAAAACTCCATGCGATCGAGTTCGCGTAATAAATCGTTGGGAAATTCGATATCAGCCTTGTCAACCTCATCAATAAGCAATGCGACAGGCTCTTGGGCCGTGAAGGCTTGCCACAAAACACCCTTGACAATGTAGTTATGGATATTTTTTACCTTGTCGCCACCGTCAATATCGGCCATTTGACTGTCGCGCAATCGACTCACCGCATCGTATTCATACAGACCTTGTTGGGCCTTGGTGGTTGATTTGACGTGCCATTGGAGCAACGGCATGCCCAGTGCTTGGGCTACTTCTTCGGCCAGCATGGTCTTGCCAGTTCCGGGTTCGCCCTTGACCAAAAGCGGTCTTTTGAGGGTTATGGCTGCGTTCACCGCGAGCATTAAGTCTTGGGTGGCGACGTATTGGTTGGATCCTTCAAAACGCATGGTGATTACCGATCTCAAATTCTTCGTGGAACTTACAAAATGTGCCTTTGGGGCTCTATATAATACTCAGTTGATTTCTCAATGAACATTCACCAATTGTCTGTCCAAAATGACCAAGCTGCTGTCCACCATTTTCACACTAGTTGTCGCCTCTGCGACCCCATTTGCTTTTGCGCAAGACGCCAAAGGTGACCCCAATGCTGGCGAAAAGAAAGTCGCCATGTGCATTGGTTGTCATGGCATCAAGGGCTATCAAGCCAGTTTCCCTGAGGTCTACAAAGTTCCCATGATCTCGGGTCAAGGCGCCAAATATATCGCTAATTCCCTCACAGCTTACAGAGCAGGCGAGCGCAAGCATCCCACCATGAAGGGCATTGCCACATCACTTACAGATCAAGATGTTGCTGATATTTCCACTTATTACGAAGCTCACGGCAAAACCGTGGGTGCAAGTCTTCCCGAAAAAGCATCTGACCCAACGGACAAAGTTGCCGAACTTCTCACCAAAGGTGCCTGTGTTTCTTGCCATGGCAACAACTTCAGCAAGCCCATCGATCCTTCTTATCCAAAAATTGCGGGTCAACACTCTGATTATTTATTTGTTGCTCTTAAGTCATACAAAACTGAAGGCGTTTCTACATGGGGCCGTACCAATGGCGTTATGGGTGGAGTCGCCAAGCAGTTCACCAATTCAGAACTCAAAGAATTAGCCAAATACGTCAGTGCACAAACGGGGGAACTCAAAACCGTTCCTCAGTCAAAATTTCGCTGATCTATAAAGCGTACTTCTACAAAACCCCACCTAAAGGCGGGTTTTTTTCGTTAGTCTCGTGTGGCGCGCCTTTGAATGGCTTCTATGTATGCATTGCCATCGAGTGCTCTGCCACTGCGCTGACTTTCCCAAATCATAGTTCCTAGGCATTCCATGGTTTCGTGATGCGCATCGTGCAAGGAATTGAGCTTTGCACTGAGCAATTCAATTGCATGCCGAACGCCTCTGGGTTGATCAATCGAACATTGCTCGCTGATGGATAAATGCATCGATAAATGTAAAAAAGGATTGGTTTTCCCGTTCACTACTTCATACATTTTTGTTAAGGCTTGATCGACATGCGCAAAATCGGTATGGTATTCGGGGTGTTCGGCGATCCATTGACCCGCTAGTGTCTCTAGTGCGTCTAGAGGTTGACCTAGTTGTTGCTTGCTGTAGACAGCGCAAAAAAAGCGCCGAACGTCTTCTTGTGATGGAGTAAACATATCTGAATGATAATGTGAACAAAATTCAAAGAGGTACCCTCATGACGCAAGCTTTTATTTGCGACGCAATTCGAACTCCATTTGGCCGCTATGGTGGCGCTCTATCGTCGGTCAGAACCGATGACTTAGGCGCAATTCCAATCAAGGCATTGATGCAAAGAAATCCGAATTTGGATTGGCAAGCTTTAACGGATGTCATCTACGGTTGTGTCAATCAAGCGGGCGAAGACAACCGAAACGTGGCGCACATGGCCAGTTTATTGGCGGGCTTGCCTCACACCATTCCAGGAGCCACGATCAATCGTTTGTGTGGGTCAGGTATGGACGCAGTGGGAACTGCTGCTCGCGCAATTAAATCAGGCGAAGCGCAGTTGATGATTGCGGGTGGTGTTGAAAGCATGAGCCGTGCACCCTTTGTGATGCCCAAGTCTGAGTCCGCATTTAGCAGAGCGCCTGCTATTTATGACACCACAATTGGATGGCGTTTTATTAATCCAAAAATGAAAGAAATGTATGGTGTGGATGCCATGCCTGAAACCGCTGAAAACGTTGCAATCGATTTCAAAATTGAGCGTGAGGCGCAAGACCGCATGGCCTTGGCCAGTCAACTTAAAGCAGTGGCTGCGCAAAAATCAGGGTTTTTTGATGTAGAAATTACACCCGTCACCATCGCTCAAAAAAAGGGTGACCCCATTGTTGTTTCAAAAGATGAACATCCTCGCGAAACAAGTTTGGAATCATTGGCCAAGTTAAAAGGCGTGGTCACACCTCAAGGCAGCGTTACTGCAGGCAATGCGAGTGGCGTGAATGACGGTGCTTGTGCATTGTTAATGGCCAGCGAAAGTGCCGCACAAAAACACGGCCTTACGCCACGTGCTCGAGTTGTTGGTATGGCAACAGCAGGTGTTGCGCCTCGAATCATGGGAATCGGCCCTGCACCTGCGACTCAAAACGTGTTGGCACTCACGGGTCTTAAGCTCGAACAAATGGATGTGATTGAACTTAACGAAGCCTTTGCTGCACAAGGTATAGCAGTGCTTCGCATGCTGGGTTTAAAAGACGATGATGCCCGAGTCAATCCCAATGGTGGTGCGATTGCACTGGGTCATCCACTGGGTGCCAGTGGCGCACGATTAGTGACAACGGCCATCAATCAATTACACAAAACAAAAGGTCGTTATGCCTTGAGCACCATGTGTATTGGTGTCGGGCAAGGCATTGCGATCATCATTGAACGGGTTTAATCAGCCTTTTTACTGCTCGACAAAGGCTCTTTCCACAACAAAGTCACCCGGTGTTGTGGTGTTGCCTTCTTTTAAATGACGCGCCTCTAGCATTTGCTTGAGATCTTTGAGCATTTGTGGACTGCCACACAGCATGACGCGGTCAATGGCTGGGTCAAACGCAGTCAGTCCCAAATCAGCAAATAATTTTCCGTTTTCAATTAAATCAGTGATGCGTCCCTGATTTTGAAAAGCTTCACGGGTGACGGTTGGGTAATAAAGAAATTGTTGACTGACCCATTCGCCCAAAAATTCATGCTGCGGCAATTCTTGGGTGAGATAGTCGTGATAGGCCAACTCTTTGACTTCGCGCACACCATGAACCAAGATGACTTTTTCAAAGCGCTCGTATGTCTCGGGATCGCGAATAATGCTTAGATAGGGTGCCATACCTGTACCCGTTCCTAGGAGATACAGATTTTTTCCAGGTAATAAATAGTCAATAAGCAGGGTGCCCGTGGGTTTTTTGCCGACAACAATCGTGTCGCCGACTTGAATGTGTTGCAATCGCGACGTTAGCGGTCCGTCTTGGACCTTGATGCTCAAGAATTCGAGGTGCTCCTCGTAGTTGGGGTTCACAATGCTGTAGGCGCGCAAAAGGGGTTTGCCATCCACGCGCAGGCCAATCATGGTGAAATGACCATTTGAAAATCGTAGCGACGTGTCTCGCGTGGTGGTGAAACTGAACAATCGGTCGGTCCAATGGTGAACCGATAACACTTTTTCTTCGAGAAAGGCACTCATGAGATTAAACTTGCAGTAAATGTAAACACAAGATTTTAAATCAGTCCCGAGTTCGGGCATGATAGTGGCCGTATCTTCTTTTTTCTCTTCATTTCAAAACTATGAACTTTCTCAATCGTCGTAATTTTTTCATTTTGACCCTATTGGGCTGTGTGGTGGGTCAAGCTTTAGCGCAAAGCAATCCCATACGGATTGGTGAAGTCAATAGTTACAAAGCGCAACCTGCATTTTTAGACCCGTACAAAAAAGGAATGGATTTAGCCATTGAAGAAGTCAATGCAGCAGGCGGCGTGATGGGGCGCAAATTAGAAGTCATCACGCGTGATGACAATGCAACGCCAGGGGACGCCGTGCGAGCCGCTGAAGAATTGTTGTCTCGCGAAAGAGTCGATGTATTGGCAGGATCTTTTTTGTCGCACATTGGTTTGGCGTTGGGTGATTTTGCCAAGCAACGAAAAATATTCTTCTTGGCTAGTGAACCACTCACCGACAAAATGGTTTGGCAAGGTGGCAATCGCTACACCTTTCGCTTGCGCGCATCCACCTATATGCAAGTTTCTATGTTGGTCCCCGAAGCGGTTCGCATGAAGAAAAAGCGTTGGGCGATTGTGTATCCCAATTATGAATACGGTCAATCTGCCGCCGCTACTTTTAAACAATTGCTCAAAGCGGCCCAACCCGACGTTGAATTTGTTGCCGAACAAGCACCTGCATTGGGAAAAGTAGACGCAGGTAGTGTGACGCAAGCACTCGCAGACGCCAAGCCCGATGCAATTTTTAATGTTTTATTTGGCACCGATTTGGCCAAGTTTGTTCGCGAAGGCAACAACAGAGATTTATTCAAAGGCCGTGAAGTGGTGAGTTTGCTCAGCGGTGAGCCCGAATACCTCGACACCCTCAAAGATGAAACACCCAACGGTTGGGTCGTTACGGGATATCCCTGGTATGGCATAGATACACCCGAGCACAAGTCGTTTGTCAAAGCCTATCAAAGCAAATTCAACGACTATCCACGTTTGGGCTCAGTGGTGGGTTACACCACCATCAAAGCATTGGCTGAAGGCATCAAAAAAGCGCAAAGTACCGACACAGAAAAACTCATCACAGCATTTAGAGGGCTCAACTTTGATAGTCCATACGGCAAACTGCAGTTCAGAGCCATTGATCATCAATCCACCATGGGCGCTTTTGTCGGATTACAAATACATGGATGGTTCCAAATTTCAACCTAGCAATGACGACGTGCGCAAGATGCGCCCGGCCGATTAATTCGTACCCGTCATGGACGCAGTTGCATCGATATGGCTGGTGCATGGTCTGAATGGCCTGGCCAGTGCGGCCACATTATTTTTAGTCGCCGTTGGTTTGTCCCTCATCTTTGGAGTCACACGCGTTGTTAATTTTGCGCATGGCTCTTTTTTTATGTTGGGGCTGTATGTTGCGTATAGCTTCGTAGATAAATTTGCGCCCGTGGTGGACTCTTATTTAGGGTTCGGTTGGGGCTACTGGCTGAGTTTGCCGCTCACCGCACTGGTGGTGGCTTGCCTGGGTGCGTTGGTAGAAGTTTTTTTATTGAGACGCTTATACGCGTCGCAAGAATTATTTCTATTGCTCGCAACATTTGCGTGCGTATTGATCATTCAAGATGCGGTGTTGTGGTTGTGGGGCTCACAAGATTTGTTGGGGCCGCGTGCGCCAGGCTTGGCTTTTTCAATACAAGTGGGCGATCAAAAATTTCCTGCCTACGATTTATTTTTAATTGTAATGGGGCCACTCATATTGTTATTGATGCAATTTTTTTTACATCACACACAATTGGGATTATTGGTGCGAGCCGCCTCTCACGACCGAGAAATGGTCAGCGCATTGGGTGTGCCACAAAGTTATTTATTCACCAGCGTTTTTGCACTGGGATGTGCGTTAGCAGGGTTGGCTGGCGCACTGCAATTGCCCAAGGAGCCAGCGCATTTGGGGCTTGATTTATCCGTGATTGGTGACGCGTTTGTGGTGGTGGTGGTGGGCGGTTTGGGCTCGATGACTGGCGCATTTTTAGCGGCTATTTTGGTGGGTATGGTCAAAGCGATTTGTATTGCCATTGGAAGTTTCGAGTGGAATGACCTCACTTTTTCTTTATCCAAGCTCACATTGGTCGCTGAATTTATTGTGATGGCAATCGTTCTTATTGTGCGACCTTCGGGTTTGATGGGCAAAGAAATAAAGCCGTATCACACGCACAACTATTCATTTCAAATGCAAATCCCAATTGTTCATCAGCAATGGCTATGGATTGTTTTTTTAAGCGTATTGTTTTTATTGCCGTTGTGGTCGCAACCATGGCCCTACATCGCCATCATTGGAATTGATATATTGATTGCATGCTTGATGGCGGCAAGCTTGCAATGGCTAATGGGGCCAGTAGGTTTGAATTCATTTGGACATTCGGCTTGGCTGGGTGTTGGTTCATACACGGCTGCATTGCTCAGTTTGAAATTGAGTCTGCCGATGTGGGGTGCATTGTTATTGGCCCCCTTTATGGCTGCTGTTGTTGCGTTGGTATTGGGTTGGTTTTGTATTCGCTTATCGGGTGTTTATTTGGCGATGCTTACATTGGCTGCAGGACAAATCTTATGGTCGATTGCATTTCAATGGGATTCATTGACGGGCGGCAGCAATGGACTCACTGGCGTATGGCCGTCTCCCATCTTGAGCGACAAATCTAATTTTTATATGTTGTGTTTGATTCTAGTTTCAATCGGTGTCTTTATGTTGATGAAATTAGCACAATCTCCCTTTGGATGGATGTTGCGAGCGAGTAGAGATACTGATGTGCGCGCACAAGCCATTGGTATACCTGTTTTTAAATTGCGTTGGTTGGCATTTGTGATCTCCGCTTTTTTTGCAGGACTTGCAGGCGCTTTGTTTGCATTTTCAAAAGGCAGCATTTCTCCAGATGTATTAAGCATTCAAAAATCAATGGATGCTTTGTTGATGGTTTTATTGGGAGGAATTGAATCTGCAACAGGTCCGATTTGGGGTGCTTGGGTTATGACGGGTTTACAAGACACCTTTTCGCGCAACACAGAATATTGGCGAGCCGTTTGGGGTGGGGTGATGCTTTTATTGATTATTGCGTTTCCACAAGGCTTGGCGACGTTTCAAAATTATCTATGGTTTCTTTTGTTCAAGCGAGCGTCAACATGAGCGCATCCTTACTCAAGGTTCGCGGTCTTAGCAAAAGCTTTGGTGGATTGCGTGCGGTTGATTCTTTAGATTTGGATATTGCAGTGGGCGAGCGTGTCGCATTGATTGGCCCCAATGGTGCTGGCAAGTCCACAACATTTAATATGCTCAATGGTCAACTCAAACCCGATGCAGGGCACATACAACTCAATCAACAAATCATCAACGGTCAAGCGTCCGAGCAAATGTGGGCACTAGGTGTGGGGCGCACATTTCAAATTGCACTCACCTTTCAATCGTTCACGGTTTTACAAAACGTTCAAATTGCCTTACTATCGCATCAAAAAAAATATTTTAATTTTTTAAGTTCAAATATAAAAAACACCATCGATCCATCCATTTATTTGCTTGGACTGGTGGGCTTGTCAGATCAAGCGAATCGACCCTGTAGCGAATTGGCTTATGGTGATGTCAAGCGTCTGGAGTTGGCGTTGGCCATCTCCAACCGTCCGCGTCTTTTGTTAATGGATGAGCCCACTGCGGGCATGGCGCCGTCTGAGCGAAAAGCAATGATGCAATTGACATCGCGATTGGTTGAAGAGCAAAAGATGGGCCTGCTCTTTACAGAACACAGCATGGATGTTGTTTTTCATTATGCAGATCGCATTGTCGTGATGGATCAAGGTCGATGTATCGCCAACGGCACCCCCAACGATGTAAAAAATAATTCGCTGGTTCAATCGATTTATTTAGGTGCATCTGCGCAGCACATAACGTTATGAAAAATCTGTTGCATATTCAATCTCTTAAAGCATGGTATGGCCCTGCACAAATATTATTTAAAATAAATTTGCGGGTCAATTCTGGCGAGTGCGTTGCATTGCTAGGGCGCAATGGTGCGGGCAAATCCACTTTGGTTAAATCGATCATGGGGTTGGTTCAGCGCCAAGCGCATTCGTTTCAATTTTTAAATCAAGATGCGTCTAATTGGGCAACCGATCAATTGGTGCGTGCAGGAATTGCCTATGTGCCCGAAGACAGACGCATATTTACCAACCTTACGGTATTAGAAAATTTAAAAGTGGGTAGACCCCAGCATCATGTGTTGGGCGATGGACGAGCAGCTCCTCAATGGGAGCTCAAAGATGTGCTCGAGCTTTTTCCACGCTTACAAAATATGCTCAATCGAAGCGCCTCTCAAATGAGTGGCGGAGAACAACAAATGTTATCGATTGCCAGAAGCTTAATGGTTAACCCTTTGCTTTTGTTATTGGATGAGCCTACTGAGGGCATTGCCCCCGTGCTTGTTGAGCAAATGTCTCAAGCAATACTTCAACTGAAATCGCAGGGTGTGAGTGTGTTGTTATCAGAGCAAAACTGGGCGTTTGCAAGTAGCGTTTGTGACCGTGCTTATGTCCTTCAAAAAGGACAAGTTGTGTTTAATGGCAACATGTCAGACATTCAACACAATAATTTAGCGCAAGATGCCCTTTGGGTCTTGTAAGGAAATTTTAAATTGCCTTCCTTTCTGACTGACTTCAGCAACATCATCATTACAGATCCATTTTTTTATTTGGTTGCTATTCCTGCGGTTCTAATTTTTGGAATTAGTAAAAGTGGTTTTGGTGCGGGCTTTGGATCTCTTGCTGTTCCACTGATGGCACTGGCAATACCTGTTTCTCAATCTGCCGCTATTTTTATGCCCATTTTGCTTGCAACAGATTTGTTGGCCATGTCTGCATTGAGAAAAACCGTTGATAAGCCGCTATTAAAATTTATATTGTGTTGGGGAGTACTCGGCGTTGTCATTGGATATTTTACTTTTCGGGTTTTAGATTCGCATGTGGTTTCGGGTATTTTGGGATTTGTAACCTTGCTATTTTTAGCTCATCGACTTTTATTCAAGCAACCTGATCACCCTGTTTATTTGCCCAAATGGTTTGGCGCCATTATGTCGACATTGGGTGGATTCACCAGCTTTATTGCCCACTCGGGTAGTCCGCCGCTCAATACTTATTTGCTTCCTATGCGGTTACCCCCGCTTGTTTTTAGCGCGACATTGTCCTATCATTTCTTTGCGCTCAACATGGCTAAATGGATTCCATACGTGGCATTGGGGTGGCTAGATAGGAAGGGCTTGGCTACTGCGATCGTATTGCTTCCGTTGGCCCCTGTAGGCGTGTGGTTGGGTATCAATGTGGCCAAACGTGTGAGTCAACAATTGTTTTACCACTTGGTTCATACGGGCATGTTTTTAACAGGACTCAAACTGTTATGGGATGGATTTCAATAGTGATTTTTCATTTTTAACTTTTAACAACAACATGAAAATTTTTCAAACACTACAAGATTTAGCGGCCTGTGTGGGACAAGAGGTTGCTGTGAGCGATTGGTTATTGGTTACCCAAGACCGCATCGACTTATTTGCAAAAGCAACGGGAGACCACCAATGGATTCATGTAGATCCAGAAAAATCTGAACAAGGCCCATTTGGTGTCACTATTGCTCATGGTTATTTAACCTTGTCGTTGTTGCCTCAATTTTTTGACTCATCCATGAAAGTGATTGAAACCCGAATGGGCATCAACTATGGATTGAACAAAGTAAGGTTTACGGCGCCGGTACTGGTGAACAGCAGGTTGCGCGCAAGGCTCACTTTGATGGCTTGCTCGGATATCGATCAAGGCGGCGTACAAATGAATTGGCATGCGTTAATTGAATGCGAAGGTTCAGATAAACCAGTTTGTATAGCCGAAACTGTGGTGCGTCGCTATCCTTAAAATTTAAATTCCAAAACCATTTTGACGCCATGCCTCGTATACGGTGACGGCCACCGCATTGGACAAATTAAGACTGCGCTGTCCTTCGAGCATGGGCAAAATTAATTTTTTGTCGTTTGCAAAAGAATTTCTAATCAGTTCAGGCAATCCGCCGGTCTCATTGCCAAACACCAACCAATCGTCTTTGCAAAACGCCACATCAAACACGCGATGTGTTCCTTTGGTGGTGAGGGCAAAACAACGATTGATATTGGGTTTTTGAGTTTCATAAAAAACATCCCAACTCGCATATTTTTTAACCGACGCGTATTCGTGATAGTCCAGCCCTGCGCGGCGCATTTGTTTGTCGTGCATTGAAAACCCCAAAGGCTCTATCAAATGGAGTCTGCAACCCGTATTGGCAGCCAATCGAATGACATTACCTGTATTAGGTGGAATTTCAGGATGAACTAAAACAATATTGAACATGGTTTTTGTGGGTTACAAATGGGCGCGGACAAAGACGATGCGCGTGATGGTCTAAACACCTGCAGATATTAAAATTTGACTGTCTTGCTCAAGTGTAGCCCCTCTAGTCAGCACGTCGTCCGCCAATACGCAATGGGTGTCAATCAACTCGTGTTTGCGAAAGGTATATGTGCATGATCCAGTCAGCATGCGCGAGTGTGAGTGCGATGGCGCAATATTGATGCATCAATTGAGCCATGGCACCGGCAAGTCCCGGGTATTGTTTGTATTTGAGCTGATGCACCGTTGAGTTCCAAGGATAGGCATAGTTGATCGCTCCAAAAAAGCGTCCCACGCAGGTGGATTAAGTATGCACTGCGCGCAAAGGTCTTCGTCGTAGGCAATCGCACACATGCCGCATCTTTTTTGGATGTTGGCAAACTCTTGGATGCAATGTTTGCAAAAAATCGCGGATGACCATGTATGACAAAACAGACAACGCGAAGGCCAAGAAAATTAAAATAATTTGGATTGCATGAGTGCGCATCTATACTGAAAGGGTGTCTATATCTTCTGATTTATTTAACCCATTACCCAGTGACGCCATTCACATGGATGGTGTCGCCTGCGCACGTTGGCTGACACAATTGCATTCTTCGACAGTTGATGCTTGGCTTCACCAAGAAGTAGCGCGTCGCATGGCTGACCGCCTCACTTGGATTAAAACCAAACCTGCGCATTGGGCGCACTGGATGCCATTAACGGGATCAATTGCGTCGCAAAAATATGTACAAGCCGTTTATGCAGATGCAGTGTGTCATGTCATTGAGTCATCGGCGGAACGCTTGCATCAAGCAAAAAAAATACTTAGCCCCACTTGGTGGCAGCGTGCATTCAAACCACCCATTCATTTTTCTTTGGCACCCACCCAGCCTGTGCACATGCTGTGGTCCAACATGACTTTGCACCATACGCATCGACCTCAACTCATGATGAAGTCTTGGTCTGATGCAGTAGATGTGGGCGGATTTGTGATGTTTTCTTGTTTGGGTCCTGATACGCTCAAGCAACTTCGTGCGGTTTATGAGGCTAATCATTGGCCAGCTCCAACGCATGCATTCACAGACATGCACGATTGGGGAGATATGTTGTTGCAATCGGGTTTTACTGAGCCCATCATGGACATGGAGCGCATTCAATTGACCTATGCAAATGCCCATGATTTATGGGTTGACTTGCGCACGCTGGGGCGCAATCTCAATCCTAAAAGGTTCCAAGGTTTACAAGGTAAAAAATGGCGCGAAAAACTTGATTCACAGCTTTTTCAATCGGAGGCTACCCATAGCAACGACTCAAGAGTCACCATGACTTTTGAGGTTATTTATGGACACGCCTTCAAGTCAAACCCCAAAATACGAGTAGCGCCTAAAAGCACGGTAACACTCGAAAATATGAAATCCATGCTGGGTCAAAAATAGCAACGCCAAGCGCTTTTCAATGTGGCTACTTTTCATCATGCGGTTTAAGGGCTGAAATTGTCAGTTTGACGACGATTTAGCCTTGCTACAATGTATTGTTGCGACCAGTCCTAGGGTATTCACCATGGACGCCGTCGGTTGTCTGATTTCCAAATCTGGCTCAATCAACGGATGGTGGCGTTTTGAGGCAATAAAACGTGAACAAGATGAACGATTTAATCAAAAAGTTGGCTTTAGGTCTTTTAGGGGCCGTTGTATTTGTATCAACTGCCGCATGGGCAGTTAACGATCTTCCGGGCGGCCCCGCGGTTTGGCAACTCAACTTGCAACCCGCCGCCACCAAAATGGCTGCAGAGCAAGCATGGTTGCATTGGTTCATGCTTATCATCTGTACAGTTATTTTTGTCGTCGTATTTGGCGTGATGTTTTATTCCATTTGGAAGCATCGCAAATCAGTGGGTCATAAGCCCGCTGATTTTCATGAATCCGTCAAAGTTGAAATCGCATGGACTGTTATTCCTTTCATCATCGTGATTTTGATGGCATTGCCTGCAACCAAGGCGGTGGTCGCTCAAAAAGACACATCCAATGCAGACATCACCATCAAAGCAACGGGCTATCAATGGAAGTGGGGATACGACTACCTCAAAGGCGAAGGTGAAGGCATTGCTTTCATTTCAACGCTAGACAATGAACACCGCGAGATTTCTAACAGCGGTGCCAAGGGTGTTCAGATCGACGACTACTTGCTTAAAGTCGACAATGTATTGGTTGTTCCAGTTGATAAAAAAATTCGCATTATCACTACAGCCAATGACGTGATTCACGCATTTGCAGTCCCTTCACTGGGCATCAAACAAGATGCGATTCCAGGCTTTGTTCGCGATACTTGGTTTCGTGCCGAAAAAATAGGTGATTTCCATGGTCAATGCCAAGAGCTATGCGGTAAAGAGCACGCCTACATGCCTATTCATGTCAAGGTCGTCAGCGCAGAAGATTATGCCAAGTGGGTTCAAGACGAACAAAAAAAGATGGCCGCCAAATTGGATGATCCTTCCAAAGTTTGGACGCTTGACGAAATCACCAAACGTGGTGAGAAGGTATATGCAGCCAATTGTGCAGCTTGCCATCAATCCAACGGTAAAGGTGCTGGCCCCATCAAGCCTTTAGATGGCGCAGCTGTCGTATTAAACGCCGACAAAATCAAACAAATCAAAGTATTGCTTAATGGACAAAACAACGGCACCATGCCTGCGTGGAAACAATTGAGCGACACCGATATTGCCGCTGTTATTAGTTACACAAAAAACAACTGGTCCAATAAAACGGGTCAATTGGTGCAACCTGCAGACGTTAAAGCCGCTCGTTAATCAAGAATCGTCATTCAGAAGGACATCATCATGAGTGCAGTACTCGACCCCCACGGCCATGTAGCTGGCGACCACGGACACGACGATCATCACGGAGCCCCTCATGGATGGCGACGTTGGGTCTTTGCAACCAACCACAAAGACATCGGTACTTTGTATTTGTTATTTGCTTTCACCATGTTCATTATTGGTGGCATATTGGCTTTGATTATTCGTGCAGAGTTGTTTCAACCGGGTTTGCAAGTGGTCAACCCCGAGCTCTTCAATCAACTCACCACCATGCATGGTCTCATTATGGTGTTTGGCGCCATCATGCCTGCCTTTGTTGGATTTGCAAACTGGATGATTCCATTACAAATTGGCGCTGCTGATATGGCTTTTGCACGCATGAACAACTTCAGTTTTTGGCTGATGATTCCTGCGGCTGTCATGCTTTCTACATCATTCTTTATGCCTGGTGGTGCACCCGCTGCAGGTTGGACGTTGTACGCGCCACTCACGCTTCAAATGGGTCCCACCATGGACTCCGGTATTTTTGCACTACATATTTTGGGTGCTTCATCGATCATGGGCTCCATCAACATCATCGTCACCATTCTCAATATGCGCGCTCCTGGCATGACATTGATGAAAATGCCGATGTTTGTTTGGACATGGTTAATCACTGCTTATTTGTTGATTGCTGTGATGCCTGTGTTGGCTGGCGCAATCACCATGACGCTCACTGATCGTCACTTTGGAACCACCTTCTTTAATCCTGCAGGTGGCGGTGATCCTGTGATGTACCAACATATTTTTTGGTTCTTCGGTCACCCCGAGGTCTACATCATGATTTTGCCCGCCTTTGGTATCGTCAGTCACATTATTCCTGCATTTTCACGTAAAAGATTATTTGGTTATGCATCCATGGTTTATGCGACAGCGTCAATCGCTATTTTGTCTTTCATTGTGTGGGCGCATCACATGTATGCGACTGGCATGCCTGTCACAGGTCAATTGTTCTTCATGTACGCAACCATGTTGATTTCAGTACCAACGGGCGTCAAAGTTTTCAATTGGATTGCAACCATGTGGAAGGGCTCCATGACTTTTGAGTCACCCATGTTGTTTGCGGTTGGCTTTATCTTTGTGTTCACCATGGGCGGATTCACAGGTTTGATTTGTGCAATGGCTCCCATTGACACGCAAATTCAAGACACCTATTACATCGTTGCTCATTTCCACTATGTATTAGTGGCGGGCTCTTTATTTGCGATGTTTGCTGGTTACTATTACTGGTCTCCCAAATGGACTGGCGTGATGTATAACGAAACACGCGGCCAAATCCATTTTTGGTGGACGCTCATTTCTTTTAACATCACATTCTTCCCCATGCACTTTTTGGGATTAGCCGGAATGCCACGTCGCTATGCGGACTACCCCATGCAGTTTGCGGACTTCAATGCGATTGCCTCGGTGGGTGCTTTTGCTTTTGGTCTTGCACAGGTTTATTTCTTCTGCTTTGTAATTTTTCCCACCATGATGGGCAAAGGTGAAAAAGCTGCAGCTAGTCCTTGGGAAGCTGCAGAAGGCTTGGAGTGGCAAGTTCCATCTCCCGCGCCATTCCACACGTTTGAGACACCGCCCAAGTTGGATTCAACAGCCACCAAAATCATTGCTTAATTTTTATGACAACACCTGAGCAAAAAAAGAATAACGTCCGACTTGCCCTGATATTGGCTACGGTTGCGATTGCTTTTTTTCTTGGGTTTTTGGCAAAAATGATTTTGCTACAGCGATAAATTCATGCTCTCCAAAACAACCTCAGCCAATCTCACCATGATGCGTAAGCTTTGTGTTGTTGCGTTAGGTATGTTTGCTTTTGGTTATGCCTTGGTGCCCATGTACAAAGCCATTTGTGAAATGACGGGCATCAATATCCTTGCCTTGGGCGAGCGTGAAATACCAGGCTCTGGTTCGGCTCGTTTGGGTAGACTTGAAAACAGCCAAGTCGATACAACGCGCACCATCACCATTGAATTTGATGCTAATTCGCGCGGACCTTGGCTGTTCAAGCCCGCACAAAATTCAATTCAAGTTCATCCAGGACAAATGACAACGGTGATGTATGAATTTCAAAATACACAAAACCGCACCATGTCTGCGCAAGCCATCCCCAGTTATGCGCCACGTCAAGCTGCGTCTCACTTCAATAAGTTGGAATGTTTTTGCTTTAATCAATACACGTTAGCGCCCGGCGAAAAAAAGCAATGGCCCGTGGTTTTTGTGGTGAATCACAAGTTGTCCAAAGACGTCAACACCATCACACTGTCATACACATTTTTTGAAGTCGGCAGCAAGGTGCCTGAGGCCCCCACTGCATCCGTGTTTAAGTCCAATACAAAGTGGGGCGTATGAGTCAAGATCTTGTGCCTCCCAAAAAAGGATCGATCTTTCGAACCATTGTTGCGATCGCTTGGTCGTTCATTGGCATTCGTAAAAGTTCTGAGTTTCAAGAAGACATTGCACGCATCACACCACTGCATATTATGCTCGTGGGCTTTGTGGCTATTTTTTTATTTGTAATCGGTTTGATGTTGTTGGTCAAACTTGTTGTCGCGACATAAAAAGGAGTTGAAATGAGTAGCAATTTAAACGGCGCAGCGCCCTATTATTTTGTGCCCGAACCCTCTCGCCATCCTGCGATGGCCGCACTTGGTTTGTTTTTTGTCATCATGGGTGCCAGTCAATGGGTCAATAGCGTTGAATGGGGCAAGTACTCTTTAATACTTGGTCTTGCCATTGTGTTTATTGTGTTATTTCAATGGTTCATGCAGGCCATCACCGAGAGTGAAAGCGGACAATACGGTCACAAGGTTGATCTTTCTTTCCGCTGGAGCATGAGTTGGTTTATTTTTTCTGAAGTGATGTTCTTCGGTGCTTTTTTCTCGGCTTTGTGGTGGATGCGTGTTCACTCTGTGCCCGAACTCGGCAATATCAACAACGCTATTTTGTGGCCTGACTTTAAAGCGGTGTGGCCTTCAGTTTCCGCAGGCGCTACAGCATCTCCTGCAGGCATTATCGAGCCATTCACAGCAATGACACCCTTTTGGTTGCCCACCATCAACACCGCTTTGTTGTTGAGCTCTGGTGTCACCATCACCATTGCGCATCACGCGTTGAGAGAAAACAAGCGCGAACAAGCGCTGCTATTCATGTGGCTTACCGTTATATTGGGTCTCGTGTTTTTGTTTGTTCAAGGTTATGAGTATGCACACGCGTATTCAGACATGAACCTGAAGCTCACATCGGGTGCGTATGGTTCTACATTCTTTATGCTCACGGGCTTTCACGGTTTTCACGTGTTCCTCGGCATGTTGATGTTGTTTTTCATCACGCTTCGCATTCAAAAAGGCCACTTCACCGCTGACAAACATTTTGGTTTTGAAGGCGCAGCTTGGTATTGGCACTTTGTTGACGTGGTGTGGTTGGGCTTGTATATTTTGGTTTATTGGTTGTAAACCTCAGCAATCAAAGCAAAGGCCGCAAGTGCGGCCTTTGTTATTGGCGATTGGCAAAAATTATCTGCCCGCTGGAATTCCTGTGGGTTGAATCCATCCCATCATCCATGCGAATAAAATGCAAATAAAAAGCATAATGGAAAAGCCCACACGCAGTGCAAGAGCGCGAGCCATTCGACTGGTTTTGGGAGCGCCGTCTTGACCGTCGCGCATCATAAAAAACAAAGCAACAGCCAAACTCACTAAGATGGCGACAAATGCAATCAGAACAAATAATTTCATAACCACTATTATCTCGTGAAATCAACTCAAAGCGGCATCCAAGCAAGCCCATCGAATATGAATCGATGGGTGATTGCTATGGCTGCCGCCTTGGGCGTGGCTTTGACTATTGGTTTGGCTTTATGGCAGTTGTCGCGCGCGCAACAAAAAGATGAGATCCATCAAGCCATGATTCAAATGCAAGCCTTGCCTTCATTACAGTCTCAACAATTAGTTGCAGATCCACAATTGTGGCAATCAACGCACCGTGCGGTGCAATTAAACGGCCAATGGTTGGTTGATCAAACTATTTTTTTAGACAATCGCAGTCATCATGGTGCCGCTGGTTTTTGGGTGATATCGCCCCTCAAGATCAATGAGCAAGAGTCTGTCTTGGTCAAGCGTGGTTGGCTTGCACGTGACTTGCGCGACCCCAAGTTTTTATCTCGTCTTGATACACCTACCACGGATGTTGTGATCAATGGCCGCATTGATTTGCCCTTGTCTCAATGGTTTACATTGAGCAATCCCTCGCCATCTTCGCAAAGTGTCGATACAAAAAAATCTCGTATTCAATCCAATATTCAAAACAAGGATATTGAATATGAGACAGGATTGAAGATTGTTGCAACTGTTTTGCAAATTGACGCAAGTAGTGATGGTTTAAAACGAGACTGGCCCGACATCACTCAAACATCGGATAAAAACAGAGCGTATGCTTGGCAATGGTTTGCGCTTAGCGCTTTGATTGCAGGTTTATACGTGTGGTTTCAATGGATAAAACCTTATGCAAAAAAATAACGTCGAAAAAAACAATGACGATCAACCTTTAGGGCTGACTGTTTATGACTTGCCAAGCCCAGTGGAAAGTGTGGCGCATGACGCCAAGCGCACGCGTGCGGGTCGCTTAGGCATGTTGCTGGTTTTTATTATTTGTTTGTCACCCGTTGTTGCATCGTATTTTATGTATTACGTGGCAAGACCTGCTTCTATCAAATCGTTTGGTGAATTGATTCAACCCACGCAATCATTACCCAATGCACCTATGACTAATTTACAAGGACAAGCGGGAGATTTGTCACAACTCAAAAAACAGTGGTTATTCATCAGTGTGGGATCTGGTGCATGTCCGATTGAATGTCAAAACCGTTTGTATTTGCAACACCAAATCTGGGTTTCATTGGGCAAAGAGCGCGTACGCTTCGATTGGGTTTGGCTCATCTCTGATAATGAAGCGGTGCCCGCACCAATATTGCCAGGTCTAAAAGAGGCACAAGTTTGGCGTGTCAAATCGCAAGTGTTGGAGGCTTGGTTAAAGCCACAATCAAATTTTTCATTGCAAGATCATTTTTATTTAGTCGATCCCATGGGTGAATGGATGATGCGATTTCCTGCGCCCATTGACAAAGACAGGGCCACTCCCATTAAAAAAGATTTGGAACGTGTGCTCAGAGCCTCAGCCGGCTGGGATTTACCAGGTCGTTAATCATGGAAACACCTGCCTACAACTGGAGCCCCGTTTTGCATCTCATGCTCATGGGCGTGGTGATTGCGATGGGACCGCTGTGTTGGGTTTGGTTGCGTCATCGACATGCCAATACAGCGCAACGTTTCAGGCAAATCACTTTGCTCACATTATTTTTAACTTTTGATTTGGTTCTCTTTGGCTCGTTTACGCGACTCACCGATTCTGGTTTGGGTTGCCCCGATTGGCCCGGTTGCTACGGTCATTTATCGCCTGTTGGCGCTAAGTATGTCATTGCTGAAGCTCAAGCGGCTATGCCAAGCGGACCTGTTAGCGCTGTGAAAGCGTGGATTGAAATGTTGCATCGTTATCTGGCAACTGGGGTTGGTGTGTTGATTTTGACAATTGCAATTTTTTCTTGGATGAGTGCGCGTTTTTCAAGATTGCTACCCAGTATCACTTTGTTGGTTGTGTGTATGCAAGGTGCGTTTGGTGCATGGACAGTTACTTTCAAATTACAACCCGCCATTGTGACTTTGCATTTGTTGGGGGCGATGGTGCTATTGGTTTTACTCACGCGTCAATGGGTTCGACAAATGCAAAGCACGGGAGATATGGATCACTCACCTGCAAGCCCTCATCTTCGTCTTTGGCTGGTGTTGACATCGATTGCGCTTCTCATTCAATTGGTGTTGGGCGCATGGGTGAGTACCAATTACGCTGTATTGGCTTGTGATCAATTTCCGCAATGCCAAAATTCTTGGTGGCCTGAGATGGATTTTTCGAGTGCATTTGAAATTTGGCGTCCATTGGGTTTTTCAAGCCAAGGCGATACGCTCACTTTTTCTTCGCTCACAGCCATTCATTACACGCATAGACTTATGGCCTATATCTTGATGTGCGTTGTGTTGGTATTGGCTTGGGTACTCAACAAAACCGGTTGGACGCAAATCGCTGGTTTGCTGTTTGCTGTTTTGGTTTTGCAATTTATCACAGGCATATCTAATGTAGTCTTCAGTTGGCCGTTGATTGCAGCTGTCATTCACACAGGTGGTGCTGCGGCATTGGTGATATTGATCACAACAGCATGGACTTGCACCAGCGACGATAATCCGAACATGGCATCTATTTTTAAAGCCCCTCATCACTCATGAGCACTGTTATCACATCCGATATGCCTGTCTGGCGTCAATTCAACGCATTGACCAAGCCGCGCGTGATTCAGTTGATAGTGTTTTGCGCGCTCATTGGAATGGTGTTGGCGGTACCTGGTTTGCCCACGCTTGCCGAGATCAGTTTGGCCTTGTGGGCTTGCTTTGGTATTTGGTTTGTTTCGGGCGCCGCCGCCGCTTTCAATTGCATTGTTGAAAAAGCAATCGATGCTCGTATGAAGCGCACA
Organism: Betaproteobacteria bacterium; assembly: GCA_009921265.1. Lineage (GTDB taxonomy): Bacteria > Pseudomonadota > Gammaproteobacteria > Burkholderiales > Burkholderiaceae_C > Limnohabitans. Next base: position 44,210 of record RFYV01000005.1, read on the forward strand.
TCTTGGCGACCCACAGCAAAGGGTGAATTGAGTGATCGCGACACGCTTTTGTTTTCTGCCGTCTTGTGTTTGATTGGCTCAACCATTTTGTATGTGATGGTCAATCCCCTCACTATGTGGCTCACCTTTGCAACGTTTGTGGGTTATGCCGTTATCTATACCGTGATATTAAAACCGCTCACGCCGCAAAATATTGTGATTGGCGGCGCATCGGGTGCGATGCCTCCTGTGCTGGGATGGGCTGCGATGACGGGGGATGTCGGGCCTGAAGCATTGATCTTATTTTTAATTATTTTTTTGTGGACACCCCCTCATTTTTGGGCGCTGGCACTTTATCGCGTTGAAGATTACAGAAAATCAGGGCTTCCAATGTTGCCCGTTACGCACGGCAATGAATTTACAAGGCTGCAAGTGTTGCTTTACACATGGGTTTTATTGGCGGCTTGTTTGATGCCCTTTGTTTATCGCATGAGCGGATGGTTTTATTTAATCAGCGCGATTATTCTGAGTTTGATGTTTTGTTATTACGCATGGAAACTTTGGAAAAATTATTCCGATTCGCTGGCTAAAAAAACATTTCGGTTTTCATTGATTCATCTTAGTCTTTTATTTGCCGCCTTGTTGATTGATCACTATCTTTGAAAAAATCATGAAACAAATCATCATTAAATTTTTAATGACCAGTCTGCTTGTGTTACTTGCATCTTGTTCGCCTAATCTGGCTTCTTTCAAGTCGATTGACCTGACTGGTGCAGACTATGCCAAAGGATTTAGTCTTCTTGATTTCAATGGTAAAAATAAAACTCTTGCTGACTTTTCTGGCAAAGTGGTGGTGGTTTTTTTTGGATACACGCAGTGTCCTGACTTTTGTCCGACAACTTTGACAGAGTTCACAGAGGTCAAGCAAAAATTGGGTTCTCAAGGCGATCGCTTGCAAGCTATTTTTATTACCGTCGATCCTGAGCGAGATCAGCCCGATTTACTCAAGGAATACATGGGTAACTTTGATCCCACTTTTTTGGCTTTGATACCGACTCCAGAGCAACTGGAAGTTTTAGCCAAGGACTATAAAATTTATTTTAAAAAAGTACCTGTTAAAAATAGCAAGAGCTACACCATGGATCACAGTGCAGGTACTTATATTTACGACACCTCGGGTCGATTGCGTTTGTATGCGCGCTACGGATTAGGCCCGCAGTCTATCGCCGAAGATATTGGGTTGTTGCTCAAGCAGTAACAAATCAGGCGTAATGCGCCAAAGTCGCTTTCATTTTTTTCATGGCCGCAACTTCGATTTGACGAACACGTTCTGCGCTGATGCCGTATTCATCGGCTAATTCATGCAGTGTCAGGCCGCCAGATCCGTCGTCGTTGACTTTGAGCCAACGCTCTTCAACAATGCGTCGGCTTCTTTCATCGAGCACATTGAGAGCGGCCGCAATTCCATCGGTGGACATGACGTCGTGGCGATGCGATTCAATCATTGCGGTGGGCTCATGATGCGTGTCGGTTAAATAAGCAATGGGTCCGTAACTTTCTTCTCCGTCGTCAGAAGGCGAAGGGTCAAGCATGACATCACCGCCCGACATGCGAGTTTCCATTTCCATCACTTCTTCACGTTTGACGTTAAGGCTTTGAGCGACAGATGAAATTTGATCTTCGGTGAGTCGGTCGCGATAGGTTTGAACGTCTAATGAATCGGTATCGGACTTGAGTTCTTGTTTGAGCGAGCGCAAATTAAAAAATAATTTGCGTTGCGCCTTGGTAGTGGCTACCTTGACCATGCGCCAATTTTTGAGAATGTATTCGTGAATTTCTGCTTTGATCCAGTGCATGGCGTAACTCACCAAACGCACGCCTTGCTCGGGGTCAAAACGCTTGACGGCTTTCATCAAACCGATATTGCCTTCTTGAATCAAGTCTGCATGAGGTAATCCGTAGCCTAAATATTGACGCGAAATAGAAACCACCAAACGCAGATGCGACATGATCAATTGACCCGCGGCTTCTAAATCATTGCTGTTTTTGAGGGAGCGTGCCAACTTTTGTTCTTGCTCAAGCGTGAGCATGGGCATGCGATTGACGGCTGATATATAGGCGTCAATATTGCCCAACGGTGGTAGAAGGCTCCAGGAAGAGGCAGCTAATGAATTGTTTTTTGCCAATGTTAAGGTGGTCATAAAAGTACTCCTTTTGTGCTCAAGAAACCATTTTAGCACTCTTGGGGTGGGAGTGCTAAAATTCTATCAAATACTAGGGTTTTTACCAGTTTTAGTGGTTTTTTAGCTATCGAGCTCAATTTGCTTGTCTTTTGCCAATTTGGTCCAGCGCGCAATATCTGCACGCATAAATTGGGCAAAAGCATCTGAAGTCATTGGCATAGGCTCGACTGCTTCAACTGACAATTTTTCTCTTAAATCAGGCGCTTTGAGGATGGTGGTAAGACTTTCATTGAGCTGTTTGACTATAGCAGGAGGCATGCCAGCAGGCCCGACAACGCCGTACCACTGCATGGCGTCAAAGCCTTTGAAGCCGAGTTCATCCAAAGAGGGCAGCTCTTTGACCTGGGGGTGACGTTGCATGCCCGTGACGGCAAGCGCCCTAACCCTTCCCGAGCGAATGTAGGGCATGGCTGCAGCGAGGCCTGGAAACATCGCCTGCGTTTGCCCCGCAATCACATCGGTAAAAGCGGGAGCGATGCCACGATAGGGAATATGAACCATGAAACTGTTGACTTGTTGTTTAAACAATTCCATGGTGAGATGTGTGAGCGAGCCTTGTCCTGCAGATCCATAACTGAGTTTGCCTTGATTTTTTTTCAAGTAACTTAAAAATTGTGAAAAATCTTGCGCAGGAATATTGGCATTGATTACCAATACATTGGGTGTGCCACCGATCATTCCAATGGGTGAGAAATCTTTGATGGCGTCATAGGGCAAATTGCGCCTTGTGGCGGGACTGGTGCCGTGTGTGGCCACATAACCTTGCATCAGCGTATAACCATCGGGTACGGACTTGGCTGTGTTTTGACACGCAATCACCCCACCTCCGCCGCCTTGGTTGTCAACGACGATGCTTTGTCCTAATACGCGGGACCATCTTTCACAAACGGTGCGTGCCACCATGTCACTACCACCACCTGCAGCAACGGGCACGATGTAGCGCAGAGGTTTTTGAGGAAAGACTGTTTGTGCATTTAAAAAAGGCATGGCCACCACCGATGAAGAAATCATCGCTGATTGAAATAATCGACGCTTGGTGATCAACATATTTTTCATAACAACCTTGGTTAACTATCGAGCAGCGCTTGCGCAAATTCTTGAGCGTCAAAGCTTTGCAAGTCTTCTAACTTTTCGCCCACACCAATAAAATAAACAGGAATCGATTGACCGCCATTTTTAATGCGCTCAAGCCCCCACAGCGCAATCGCAGCCAACACACCACCTTTGGCGGTTCCATCCAGTTTGGTCACAATCAAACCCGTGAGACCTAAGTATTCATCAAATATTTTGACTTGACTCAGTGCATTTTGACCTGTGTTGCCGTCAATCACCAAAATAATTTCGTGTGGCGATGTGTTGTCTGCTTTTTGAACGACACGTTTTATTTTTTTTAATTCATCCATCAGATGTAATTGTGAAGGCAGTCGACCTGCCGTGTCCACAATCACTACATCGCGCCCACGTGCTTTGCCTGCGCTTACTGCATCAAAGCTTACTGCCGCAGGGTCGCCATCTGCTTGGCTCACAATATCAACGCGGTTGCGATCAGCCCACACCAACAATTGCTCGCGAGCAGCGGCGCGAAATGTATCTGCAGCAGCCAACAAAACACTGGTGCCCGAATCTGAAAGATGTTTGGTGAGTTTGCCAATTGAAGTTGTTTTGCCAGCGCCATTGACCCCCGCCACCATGATCACAGTGGGATGGTGTTGACCGATACTTAAATTTTTTTGCAAGGTCAAAAATAAATTAGTCAGCACTTCTTCTAGTAATTTCTTGACCTGAATGGGATCGGTTGCTTGTGTAGTTTTTACTTTATCTTTTAAATGTTCAAGCACATATGAAGTTGCGCCAACGCCCGCATCCGACATCAGTAATGCACTTTCGAGTTCTTCATACAAGGCATCATCAATTTGTGTACCAGTAAAAAGCGTGGTGATATTTTTTCCGGTGCGCGAAAGTCCCTTGCGAAGTTGAGCAAACCAATTTTTGCGAGGGCTGTCTGAGACTGATTCGCCGGACGGTGCTGGGGTCTTTTTCTTAAAGAAATTGAACATGAACCAAGTGTTTCTAAAATGAGGGGGTTCCGTGCGGTTTGCAGGGTTTAAACAAAGCTATTCTATGAAACCTTATTTTCTCTTGATTCGCTCAATTTTGCGAAATATTTCCGTGCTTTTATGTGTCGTATCGATGGGGTCGCCTGCTTATTCACAAAATCAGACGTCGGTTGAAAGTCACACGCTCCCCAATGGCCTGACTTTGCTCATCAAACCCGATCGTCGAGCGCCCACGGCCGTTCATATGTTGTGGGTCAGAGTTGGCTCCATGGACGAGGTGGACGGTAGTTCGGGCTTGGCTCATATGCTCGAGCATATGTTATTCAAAGGAACGCCCACCGTCAAGGCGGGTGAGTTTTCAAGACGTGTCGCAGCTTTGGGGGGGCGAGAAAATGCGTTCACCAGCAAAGATTACACCGGTTACTTTCAGCAAATACCCACAAAAAAATTACCTGATGTGATGCGTTTAGAGTCAGATCGATTCACCAACAACCAATGGCCCGATGAAGAGTTTGTCAAAGAACTCGAAGTCGTTAAAGAAGAGCGACGTATGCGCACCGAAGATCAACCGCATTCAATGTTGTATGAACAACTCAGTGCGGTTCAATATGCGGCCTCTCCTTACCGACGACCGATTGTGGGCTGGATGAGTGATCTCGATTCGATGAAGCCACAAGACGCGCGAGATTTTTATAAGCGTTGGTATGTACCGTCCAATGCTGTGGTTGTGGTGGTTGGCGATGTTGATCCTGTTCAAGTCAAGCAATGGACTAATCAGTTTTATGGCGTCATTCCATCGGGTGTTGTGCCAGATCGCAAACCACGAATCGAACCCGAGCAAAAAGGATTGCGCAGATTGTGGGTCAAGGCAGCTGCCGATCAATCCTACGTATCCTTGTCCTTTAAAACACCTGCCTTTACAGGATTTAACGTCAGTCCAAATAATCAAGACGCATTGGCTTTGACTGTATTGGCTGCAGTGTTGGATGGATACAGTGGTGCACGATTAGATCGAACCTTGACGCAAGGCGAGCAACGGTTGGCAGATAGTGCGGGCGCGTCGTTTGGTTTTAGTGGTCGAGGTCCTCAAACATTTACATTGGACGGTGTACCTGCGGCAGGAAAAACACCCGAGCAACTCGAAGCCGCATTGCGACAACAAATCACTCGTATTGCCAAAGAGGGCGTTACAGTGTCTGAGCTCAATCGTGTGAAAGCGCAATGGGTGGCCTCATCTGTTTACAAACGCGACTCTTTATTTAATCAAGCGCGCGAATTGGGTACTTATTGGATTGAAGGTTTACCTTTAGACACAGGCGAAAAAATCATTGAATCTTTACGCGCGGTGACACCTGAACAAGTCAAACAAGTCGCACAAACTTATTTTGGAGATGATGCGTTAACCATTGCGCATTTGATTCCCACTGGAAAATCACAGGCCGATCCTAAAAAACCAACGAGTAATGCGCGTCAGGCGGAGAGCACACGATGAAAAAAATTCAAATTTTATGGTTTTTTGTTTTGTGCCATTTCCTTACCATGTCGCAAGCGGCGATACCTATTGAAACATGGACGATGTCCAACGGCGCTAAAGTATTTTTGATTTCATCGCCTGCATTGCCCATGGTCGATATTCAAATTGATTTTGACGGAGGCTCTCGGCGCGACCCTGAGACACAACAAGGCTTGGCGCAAGCAACAGCTTCAATGATTAGCAAAGGCGTACGTGCAAAAGGCAATCAACCCGCGTTGGATGAAAATGGAATTGGTGAGGCTTGGGCCGATTTTGGCGCTTCATTTTCTGCCTCTGCAACGTCAGACCGAATAAGTTTTGTATTGCGCAGTTTGACTTCACCCGATTTATTGGACGGTGCAATTGCGTTGGCTGCGCGCTTGCTGGCGCAACCCACCATGCCCGCCGATATTTGGAAAACAGAAAGAGATCGTTGGATTGCATCCATCAAAGAGGCCAATACCAAGCCCGCACAGGTAGCAAGTCGTGCTTATGAAAAACAAGTGTTTGGCAACCATCCATATGGCTATGAGGCCGATGCACAAAACTTAAATCGATTACAGGCAAGTGATTTATTAAATTTTCATCGCGTGCATGTTCAAGCCTGTCGTGCGCATGTGAGCTTGGTGGGTGCGCTCAATAAAGCGCAAGCGCAAGCGCGTGTGGCGCAATTGCTTTCTTTGTTGCCTGCTAGCAATGTATGCGCGCCTTTACCAACCTTGCCTGAGGTTCAAACATTAAAAGCCTCTAACGAGCAGTTGATTGCATTTGAATCGGCGCAAGCGCATGTATTGATCGGACAGCCAGGTATCAAACGCAATAGTCCTGATTTTTTTGCTTTAACAGTTGGCAACTATGTGTTGGGAGGCGGTGGTTTTGTGTCACGCCTGACTGAGCAAGTGCGTGAAAAGCGTGGATTGAGTTATAGCGTTTACAGTTATTTTTCTCCTGCACGTCACGCGGGTTCGTTCACCATTGGTTTACAAACAAGACCCGATCAGGCCAAGCAAGCCATAGAAATAGCCAAATCGGTGTTGCAAGATTTTGTAAGAGATGGGCCAACACCCGCAGAACTTCAAGCAGCTAAAGATAATTTGATCGGTGGATTTGCCTTGCGAATCGATAGCAACAAAAAATTATTGGACAACATCGCTAGCATTTCATGGAATGGATTACCGCTTGATTATTTGGAGACGTGGACTCAACAAATTGAGAAGCTTACAGTTGAGCAAGTCAAGGATGCATTTTCAAGAACGCTGCAACCCGATCGTATGGTGACGGTCGTTGTTGGAGGAAAGTTTTGAAACCTGGGCGTGTTCGCATCATTGGGGGGTTATGGAAGCGAAGTCTGATTCGTGTTGCCGATTTTCCAGGTCTGCGCCCCTCGCCTGATCGTGTGCGAGAAACATTATTTAATTGGTTGGGTCAAGACCTCACGCGTTGGCGTTGTGTGGATGCGTTTGCTGGAACGGGCGCGCTGGGTATCGAAGCAGCCTCACGAGGGTCGGAGCGTGTTGTTTTGGTCGAAAAAAATAGCGCCTTGGTTGATCAACTCAAAAAAATACAAAAACAATTGAATGCGCAAGCCTTGGATATTATTCGTGGCGATGGACTGAATTATTTGAATCAATTGCCAGCGGGTCTTTCTGACTTGATTTTTTTGGACCCGCCTTTTGACAGTGATTTATATGCATCGGCTTTACAAGCGTCTGCAATAGCCATTCAAGCGCAAGGATTTATTTATTTAGAAGCTGCCAAGAAATGGTCAGAGGCTGAATTGGCTGGTTTTGGGCTTTGTACCTATCGACACCTCAAGGCAGGTGCGGTTCATGCACACTTGCTCAAGCTGGTTGCATAATTGGGTTTGTCGTTCGTTTTGAATTATTGAAGGACTCACCATGACCAAGCCCATCATCGCTATTTACCCCGGCACCTTTGATCCCATTACCTTGGGTCATGAAGATATTGTTCGCCGTGCTTCGCGTTTGTTTGATCAGGTGATTATTGCTGTGGCAGAAGCACATCACAAAAAAACCATGTTTAATTTGGAAGAGCGTAAAACCATGACAAAAGAGGCTTTAAAAGATTGCCCCAATGTGGTGGTGGAATCTTTTACAGGATTGGTTTCTGACTTTGCACTGGCTAAGGGGGCGCAAACCATGGTGCGTGGAGTGCGATCCATGACGGACTTTGAATATGAATTTCAATTGGCGGGGATGAATCGCCGCTTGGTCTCACACATCGACACCGTATTTTTAAACACGGTTGATGTGTACCAATGCATTTCAAGCACTTTGGTTCGTGAAATTGCAGTGCTCGGTGGCGATGTGGCGCAATTTGTATCGCCAGGTGTTTACGCCCGGCTTCAATCCAAAAAAGCGTGAGTTTTTAACTCCAGCGTAAAGCGGACAAGTCGTTGACAAAGATGGGCATGTCTTTCCAAAGACCTGTAAGACCTTTCCTAGCAACCGTGAGCCATTGCGGTTGATACAAAAATGCATGCACCGCATCTTGTGCAAGCATTTTTTGTGCATCACCTAAATATTTAACGCGATCGCTCATGCGTGGTGCATTGTTGATCTTGTCAAACAATTCATTAAATTTGGATGATTCATAACCCCAGTAGTAACCCGATTTGGCAAAGTTGCCTAAGTCAAAGGGTTCGACGTGCGAGATGATGGTCATGTCGTAATTTTTATTGTTGTAGACGCCGCTAAGCCATTGCGCCCATTCGACGTTTTGTAACTTGGCGATGATGCCAATTTTGGCCAACTGCGAGGCAATGACTTCTCCGCCTTGTCTGGCATAAGGTGGTGGCGGCAAAATCAAACTCACTTCGAGAGGCGTTTTGATTCCGGCCTCGGCGAGTAAGGATTTGGCTTTGTCTACATTGAATGGATTGACACTGGTGGTATCCACAAAGCCCAATGCGCCAGGCACATAGTGACTTCCAATGGGGACGCCTAATCCATCTGCAGCGCCCGCAATCACTGCATTGCGATCAATGGCGGCGCTGATGGCGCGACGCACGCGCACATCGTCAAAAGGTTTTTTCTTGTTGTTGAGTGCCAAAATAGTTTTTGCGCGAGAACCATTTTGAATGATTTGAAATCGATTGGCCGATTTGAGCGTATCTAAACTACGAGCAGCAGCCACGCGTGGAAACGCATCAACATCGCCTGACAAAAGTGCTGCAACTTGAGCCGCAGGATCAGAAATAAATTTGAAGGTGGTTTTTTTAATGGCAACAGATGCTGCTGATCTGTGACCGTCCCAACGATTGAGAATAAGGGATGAGCCTTTGACCCAATTGCCCAATTGATAGGGGCCAGTGCCAATGGGTTGCGTTGCATTGGAGGCCGCGCTGACAGGCTCCACAATAATGGCAGTGGCCTGCCCCATTAAAAATAAAAAATCAGGATCGATTTGTTTATTGATGACGACAACAGTGTAGTCATCGACTGCAACAACTGCTTCCATTCCCGCAAATGTGCGTTTGTCTTTGTTGGTGCTGGTGGTCGATGTGGCGCGCTCAAAAGAGTATTTGACCGCTTTGGCATTGAAGGGTTCGCCATTGTGAAATTTGACATTGCGGCGAAGTTTGAATGTGTAGGTTTTGAGGTCGGGTGAAACTTCCCATTTTTCGGCGAGCAGTGGAGAAACACTGCCGTCTGAATTGATTTTGGTTAAGGTTTCAAAAATGTTGTAATGAGTGATTTCGGCAATGGCAGATGCAGCACCTGCGGTGGGATCAAGGCCTGGCGGCTCGAGAGTCATCGCCAAGATAACCGAGTCTTTTTTGGATTGCGATAGTGCAGCTAATGGCATGGTTTGTAATGCGCCTGTGGTTGCAGCAAGAAAGGCAAAGTCACGTCTTTTCATGGGGACTCCTCACATATGAAGGTGTGGTTACTGGGTTACAGCTTGTACCAATGCTTGAGTGCAGGGATGCTTGGGCTGTGTAAACAATTGATGGGGCGAACCCTGCTCAACAATTTGACCCTTTTGCATCACACACACATCGTCACACAGATGTTTTACCACAGCCAAGTCGTGGCTGATCAATAAATAAGTCATACCAAAAAGATCTTGCAAGTCCATCATGAGGTTGAGCATTTGGGCTTGCACAGAAACATCAAGAGCCGATAAGGGCTCGTCAGCAACGACTAATTGCGGGCGAGTTATCAGCGCACGCGCCAATGCAATGCGTTGACGTTGACCGCCTGAAAATTCGTGCGGATATTTTTGTAAATCTTCTGATCGAAGACCCACATTGGACAAAATTTCTTGCGCCATGTCGCAACGTTGAGAGCGTGTGATGTGATCCAAGCCAGTCAATGGTTCTGTGACGATGGTTTCAACGCGTTGACGAGGATCGAGAGAGCTGTAGGGATCTTGAAAAACCATTTGAAAATGCTGTCTTCGATCGCGAAGTTGTTCGGGCTCCAAGGAATGCAAATCTTCTCCTTGAAAAAAAACCTGTCCTTCATCTGGTTTTTCAAGGGCCATGATGATGCGAGCTAAAGTGGATTTACCCGATCCAGATTCACCAACAATGGCGATGTTTTTGCCAGTCGTGATGGATAAGTCAACTTCTCTTAATGCATGCAATGCTTGAGGTTGAGTCCACAGGGATGTACTCGGCATGGGGTAACGCCGATTAATTTGCTTGAGTTGAACCAGTGGCGAACTCATACTTTTTTCCGGCATCGCATCAGATGCGTTTGATCCAGCGAACGTATGGGTGCAAGTGAGCGATGACAATCGTACTCCGCAAATGTGCAGCGATCTGCAAATGGACAACCCAAGGGCATTTGATGCAAGGCTGGTACTTGTCCAGGAATATTTTTGAGTCGGGGGCGCGAATTTGATTGGGATGAGTAAGTTGATTGCTGTCCATTCCAATGGGGGCGTGAAGCCATTAAACCTTGTGTGTAAGGATGTGCAGGTCTTGAGAGCACAGATGGAGTTGTGCCTTCTTCCATGATTTGACCGCCATACATCACCATGATTCGCTGCACATGACGCGCCATCACGCCGAGATCATGTGAAATTAAAATCAGACCCATTCCGTTTTGTTCGGCCAAGGTGTGCAGCAGGTCCAACACTTTGTGTGCAACCGTCACGTCTAATGCTGTGGTTGGCTCATCTGCAATGAGTAAATCGGGAGAGCAGGCTAATGCCATTGCAATCATGATGCGTTGACGTTGACCGCCTGAAAATTGATGTGGATAAGCATTAATGCGATGACCTGAAGAATCAATGCCAACGCGATTGAGTAATTCGGCGGTACGATCCAGGGCATCGCGTTTAGATAACTGCTGATGAATGCGCAATGGTTCTGCCACTTGGTGACCGATGGTATGAACGGGGTTGAGCGCAGTCATCGGCTCTTGAAAAATCATTGCGATTCGATTGCCTCTGAGTTGACACAGTTGTGATTCATTGAGTTGCAATAAGTTTTGATTTTGAAACCATATTTCGCCACTGGCTCGTGAGCCTTGTGGAAGCAATCCCATCAAAGCCAACGCCGTTAAAGATTTGCCGCATCCCGATTCGCCCATGAGGCCTAGAGTTTCGCCAGCATTTAAATTGAAATCAATGCCCCTGACTGCTTGTAAATTACCCGCGATGGTGGGAACAAGCACACGCAAGTTGTTAACGCGTAACAAGGAAATGTTATTGGCGCTCATCTTTGTCGCGACATTTTGGGGTCGAGTAAATCACGCAGACCATCGCCCATGAGGTTGAGACCTAATACAGCCAATGCAATGGCGACGCCTGGAAAAACAGCCAAGCGTGGGGCTTGGAACAACAAGGATTGCGCGTCGCTCAGCATGCGTCCCCATGAAGGTTCAGGGGGTTGTGTGCCCAATCCAAGATAAGAGAGTGCGGCCTCTGCCAATATCGCCAATGCAAATTGAATTGTCGCTTGAACAATTAAAACAGCCATGATGTTGGGCAATACATGATCTATGGTGATTCGGAATTTTCCTTTGCCACAAGCCCCTGCGGCTAAAACATAATCGAGCGACCAAATGGTTTGTGCACTGGCTCGAGTGATGCGTGCAAACACTGGAATATTAAAGATGCCGATGGCAATGATGGCATTGATCATGCCAGGACCCCAAACTGCCGTGATCATGATGGCTAACAAAATCGCAGGAAAAGCAAAACTGAAATCGCATGCGCGCATAATAATTTCTTCCGTCCAGCCTTTGGCTGCTGCTGCCCATAAACCTAATAAGACGCCAATGCCCAAACCGATTCCTACAGCCACAATGCCGACCATGATGGAACTGCGCGATCCTGCCAAAAGCATGAGCGCAACATCACGGCCTAAGGCGTCGGTGCCTAACCAATATTGTTGCGATGGCAACATTAATTTTTGATCCATACGAACTTCGAATGCCACACCCGACAACCAAACAAATGAAACCAATGCAGCCGCGCCCAAGCATAAACATAAAAAAACACCAACGATAAAACTGGGATGGCGTCTTGCGCGACTCAAAAAATAATTCATGATTGATGACTCTTGATGCGCGGATCTATCACCACATAAAGCAAGTCAACAATAAAATTGACCACCACAACCATGATGGTGAGTAGCATCACACAATTGCGCACCACTATCAAATCGCGATTGGCAATAGATTGAAAAATCAATCTCCCCAATCCTGGCAAATAAAAAACATTTTCAATCACGATGGTGCCTGTGAGGAGGTTGGCGAATTGAAGCCCCATCACGGTCACCACAGGAATTAATGCATTGCGTAATGCGTGGCCCCATAAAACAGATTGCGCACCCAAGCCTTTGGCGCGAGCGGTTCGAATGTAGTCTTCACGCAAAACTTCGAGAATGGCTGAACGTGTAATTCTGGCCAAGATAGCAGCTTGAACAACAGCTAAAGAAACAGCGGGCAATATCAGTGCTTTGAAACCTTCCCAAACGCCTTCATCCCATCCATCAAAGCCGCCTGCTTTAAGCCAATTGAGTTGAACGGCAAACAAGAGTATCAACAAAATAGCAAACCAAAAATTGGGTATAGCGACACCCAGTTGCGACAAGCCCATGATGCCGACATCGCCCGCTTGATTTTGTTTGGATGCGGCATAGACGCCCGCAGTGAGCGCCAAAAGGGTGGTGATGCTCATGGCCATCAACGCCAACGGTACAGTCACGCTCATGCGTTGCAAAATTAATTCGGCCACAGGTGCGCTGTAAGCGTAACTGTTACCCAATTCCATGTGAGACAGGCCCCAGAGCCACTCAGCAAATCGCTCGATAGCAGGGCGATCGAGTCCGAGTTGTTGTGCCAATGCCTTAACGGCTTCTGGGTCGGCGTCGGCGCCCATGAGAATTTGGGACGCATTGCCAGGCAATAAATCGAGACCAATAAAAATAATGGCCGCCGCCCCTAGCAATGTTGCCAATAAGGTTAAAAATCGACGAAATAGGTAGGCGATCATGGATGACGAGGATAATAGATATGTTGACATTTTACAGATTCATTTTTTTGAGGCGAAAACAACATGGCTTTGATGATTACCGACGAATGCATCAATTGCGACGTTTGTGAGCCCGAATGCCCCAATCAGGCCATTTATTTAGGCGTTGAAATTTATGAAATCAACCCTGATTTGTGTACTGAATGTGTGGGGCATTATGACGAACCCCAATGCGTTCAGGTGTGTCCTGTTGCCTGCATTCCTGTTAATCCGCAACACATTGAAACAAAAGAATCGTTGTGGCAAAAATATCAACAATTGCAAATGCAAGCCAAATCAAATTCTTAGTGTGAGGGCGTTGGTGGGTTGGGTGCCTTTGCTCGAAAAACTTTTTTGTTGAGTGAAATAGATGTGGTGTTTTCGTACGCTAGCCATTGATTTTCTTTTTGGCACAACGGAGAAGGAAGTTTGTTCCGATGGCGTTACTTGGCCAACGCAGATCTCATGTGCAGAGTGATTGCGCTAAACAACAGAATCATCTTGATTTTTAACGGGAATGATGTCGGGTTTTGGATTTTTGGGACGTGGTGTTTTGCTGGTGTGAACAATTTGAGTGGCTTTAACAATTTCACCGCTGACCAAGAATGGTAATGCAGTCAATGAGCGATCGATGCACTCGTCAATCAAATCACGTTGATCAGGTGCAGGGTTCTTCAAAACCCAGTGAATCACTTCAGACTTGACACCCGGATGGCCGATACCAATACGCAATCTCCAATAGGCATCGCTACCGAGTTGTGCGTGGATATCTCTTAAACCATTGTGGCCCGCATGACTTCCACCCAATTTGAGCTTTGCTTCGCCAGGTACGACGTCGAGTTCATCGTGTACGACCAAAATTTCTTCGGGTTTGATTTTGTAAAACCGTGCCAATGCAGACACTGACTTACCCGATTGATTCATAAAGGTTTGAGGCTCGAGCAGCCAAATGGTCTCACCTTCAAACGTTGTTTTGGCAACAAGTCCATGATAGGCGCGATCGTTTTGCAAGTTCAATTTAAGTTGACGCGCCAATTGACTAATCCACCAAAAGCCCGCGTTGTGTCGCGTCAATTGATAGGCGTCTCCGGGATTTCCTAAACCAACAAACAATTTAATCATGCGCTCATTATCGGTTTGGAATTGTCTAGATTAAAAAATTCCAAAAAAAAGACCCGACTAGCGGGTCTTTTAATTAAAAAATAACAGGGTTATTTTTTGGCGGCAGGTGCGGCGGCAGCAGGTGCAGCAGCAGCGGCAGGTGCAGCTGGCGTTTCAACTTCGGCTGCAACGGTCACGACAGACACGATCACAGGGTTGGATTTGCCATGGGTAACCACGGTAACGCCCTTTGGAAGTGTGATGTCGTTGGCATGCAGTGAAGTGCCTTTTTTCAGGTTGCTAAGATCAACCGCAATGAACTCTGGCAAATCGGCCGGCAAGCAGGCGATTTCCAATTCGTTCATCACATGATTGACCAAACAAGCATCAGCTTTGACGGCAGGTGAATTTTCTTGACCGCTGAAATGCAATGGCACTTTCATGTGCAATTTGGTGTTGGCTTCAACGCGCTGAAAATCAACGTGTAAAACTAATTGTTTGAATGGGTGATATTGAACATCACGCAATAAAACTTTGGATTCCTTGCCAGCGAGTTCCATATCGAGAATGGATGCGTGAAAGGATTCTTTTTTGAGTGCATGCCACAACGCATTGTGGTCTAACTCAATCGCATGGGCTTCACCCTTACCGCCATACACGATACCGGGCGTTCGACCGGTAATGCGCAGACGGCGGCTCGCACCCGTACCCTGCTTGGAGCGCTCAAAAGCGACAAATTTCATAATAACTCCTGTGAGAGTCCACCGCGACCAGTGTGACTCCGTTTAAAAAAAGACTGACGAGCAGTCCACTTGAATGTTCCTCGATTGCTTGCTTAAAAAAGCTGATTTTGATCGGAGAACAAACTCATGACCGACTCACCTTTTGCAATGCGCTGAATCGTTTCTGCAATCAGCGGTGCAACAGAGAGTTGGCGAATTTTTTGACATTGAGCAGCTTGCGCACTCAATGGAATGGTATTGGTGATAACGACTTCATCGAGTGCGCCGCCATTGGCAATACGTTCGATCGCAGGGCCAGAAAAAATTGGATGGGTACAGTAGGCATAGACCTTTTTGGCGCCTCGTTCTTTGAGAACTTCTGCAGCCTTGACCAAGGTGCCTGCGGTGTCAATCATGTCATCCATGATGACGCAATTGCGTCCTTCGATGTCACCAATGACGTGCATCACCTCTGACACATTGGCCTTGGGACGACGTTTGTCGATGATGGCCAAATCGCAATCGAGTTGTTTGGCCAAAGCACGAGCACGCACCACGCCGCCAACGTCTGGCGACACAACGATGAGGTCGTCGTATTGCATTTGACGCAAGTCGCCAAGCAAAACGGGCGAGGCATAAATGTTGTCAACAGGAATATCAAAAAATCCTTGAATTTGGTCAGCGTGTAAATCCATGGTGAGCACACGCGCAACGCCAACGGTTTGCAACAAATCGGCCACGACTTTGGCAGAGATTGGCACACGCGAAGAGCGGGGTCGACGATCTTGTCTGGCATAACCAAAATAAGGAATTACCGCGCTGATGCGCTCAGCAGATGCACGTTTGAGCGCATCGACCATGATCAGCAATTCCATTAAATTTTCGTTAGTAGGCGCACACGTCGATTGAATAACAAAGACATCGCGTGCGCGAACGTTTTGATTGATTTCGACTGTGACTTCGCCATCGGAGAAGCGACCGACTTCGGCCGCACCCAACTCGATACCCAAATGGCCAGCAATTTCTGCGGCAAGTGTGGGGTTGGCGTTTCCGGTAAACACCATGAAATCAGCGGTTGGAGTTGTCATGATGACGAAGCTTCAGGTTTCTCACAAACACAAAATGGCAGGGGAGGAAGGACTCGAACCCTCGCATGCCGGAATCAAAATCCGGTGCCTTGACCAACTTGGCGACTCCCCTACACAGGAGATCAGCTATTGGGCTGACCACCGGTTATATGTCGCTGGACGCCCACATTGCCAAGGGGTGAACATCCAAATTTTTGCACTGCTTGATCGACCAATTGCTGGGGGCTTTTGGAAAAGCAACCAAAGATGGAGTGTAAGCAAAAACTGCGCTACCGCTTCCCGTCATTCTGGCATTGAGCCCCAAGGATTGAAGCCAAAGAATGGCTTTTGAAACATCGGAACACATGGTCTGAGCGAAAGGCTGAAGATCATTACACCCAAAGTGAAATGGCCTTGCGGCAAAGTCAATTATTGTAGCAGGCTTGGTGTCTCTTTTTAAATCGGGATTTTGGAAAATGTGCGCAGTTTCCAAGCCCATGGGCGGTTTAACGACAACAAAGCTCGCAGAGGGGAGCTTAATCGAGCTTAATTTTTCGCCAATTCCTTCAACCCAAGCTGATGTCCCTTGAAGAAAAAATGGCACATCAGCGCCCAAACTCAAGCCAATTTTTGCCAGTTGATGGGTCGACCAATGAAGCCCCCAGAGTCGATTGAGTGCGAGTAAAGTGGTCGCCGCATTGGAGGATCCGCCGCCCATGCCGGCTTGTGCGGGTAAAAACTTTTTTAAATGAATGTGAGCGCCCAGAGAAATACCGCTTGCCTTTTGCAGTGCCAATGCAGCTTTGACGCTCAGGTCTTGTTCGGGCAATACCAATGTTCCTTCGTCACTTCGAGAAACCAATCCATCATTTCTGATTTCAAAGCTCAATAAATCCCACCAATCAATCAACATAAAAACAGATTGAAGCAAGTGATAGCCATTGTCTTGTCGCCCCACAATGTGTAAAAACAAATTGAGTTTGGCTGGAGCGGGCGCATCGTAAATCGTTGTCATTATCGATTGGGCGAGGGCTGAGAGACGTCAGAGTCGATCTGAATTTTGAGTTGAATGTGCGGCAAGGGTTCGTTTCGATCCAACACCAAGCGTTCGGGCGTTTCACGTTTGACAACCCAACCCTTTAAAACTGGCGTTATCGATTTGGATTGATAAAACTGGATGACTTCAGGTAATGAGATGGGTGTTCCCAAAAGTTTTTGTTCCAAATCATTCATATTGGCAAAAACTTGCCGACGTTGCCCGTTGATTAAAACTGCTTGTTCAGAATCCCACATGGCTTGCGCAAGAATCGATCCAAGGGGTGAATAAATATCGATTTGTCCTTTGGATGCACTGCCACGCATTTCAAACGGTGCAAAAAGAACTTGCGACGGTGAACTGTCGATTTGTAAAGACAGGCGTCCTTGAATCAATAAATCGTTATGAGACGTCGAGTTCGTTTTAGGTAGTTGAGCGCAAGCCGTCAAAAAAAAGATAGTAATTAAAGTTAAGCGACAACAAAGACGAAATTGAAAGCGCATTTAAATAGGTGCTTTGAGTCTTTTGATCGCATCTAACAAGGCCTGATGCTTGGGATCGAGTTTGAGACCTTCGCGCCAAACTTGTAATGCTTGATCGCGTTGCCCAAGAGACCAATGTACCTCTCCCAAATGGGCCGCAATCTCTGGATCGGGTCTTGTTTTATAAGCGCGGGTCAATATCGCCAGCGCTTCTTTTGAATTGCCCATGCGAAATTCGACCCAACCCAAGCTATCGGTAATGAAGGGATCTTCGGGCGCAAACTCGAGAGCTTTCACGATGAGACTGCGCGCTTCTTGTAAACGAATGCCACGATCTGCCAAAGAATAACCAAGCGCGTTGTAGGCGTGGTGATAGTCTGGCTTTTGAGCAATGATGTTGCGCAACAGTTTTTCCATCTCATCAAGGCGCTGCATTTTTTCGCACAGCATCGCGAGTTCATAGGCAATGTCGTGCTCGAGTGGCGTTGCGGCGAGTGCCGTATTTAAAACACGATAGGCTTCGTCAAAATCATTGAAGTCTCTGAGTAATTGCGCCTCAACCATAGTGCGTTGTTTTCGCGCCTGCGCAGTGTTGCTGGGTAATTGTGAAACCAGTTGGCGCGCTTCTTTGAGCTGTCCCTTACGGGCCAATATTCGTGCACGCTCAGTTTGAGCACTCACTAATGCTTGAGGGTCATCGATTTTTGCAAGCAATGATTCGGCTGCTTTGTCGTCTTTGTTTTGAATAGCAATTTGAGCCAAGATGGCGTAGGCCTGAGATTTACCGCGTTTGGCTTGCGGTGTATTAGCGTCATACTCGTTGGCAATTTCAAGATAGCGTTGCAATGCAGATTGTGAGAGTTCATTTTTGTTTTGTTCAAATAAAACGCCGCCTTTGAGCAACCAAGCCTCCAACATTTTTGGAGAATTTTTATTGATGAGTTCGAGTTGATCCAAAGCTTCTGATGCGCGTTGTTTTTCGAGAAGTGAGCGTGTCCAATTGAGTCGAAATGAGGCTTCTGGTTGAGCAAGAAGTATTTTTTGAATAAGTGCTCCTGCTGGCGCATGGTCACGATTGAATAATTCCAACGCAACAAAACCTGCTTCTAGTGATTGTGGATTGATTTGTAAAGCTCTTGTTGCAGCTTGTTCGCTGGTTGTTAATTCATTATTGGACAAGCGAATCCAACCCAAGGCGATCCAACTGGCCAAAGAGGTGTCGTTTGCATTGAGATATGGTTTGAGCGCCTCTTCCACAACGGCTAGACTCATTTTTTTGTTGCTTGCTTGTGCGAGTTGACTCGGTAGACTCGATATCACGCCAGGCAATTCTTTTGCGGGTGTGAGTTTGAGTTCAGTTTGCAGCGGCTCCAAAATTTCATTGATTTGGTTCATTGCAATTAACACTTGCAGCACAAAACGATTAGCAGGGCGTGATTCAGGAAATGCTTGTTTCCAAGCGCGTGCAGCCTCAAGGGCTGATGGCCCCGATTTGGCTTGCAAGGCGATTTCTACAGCGCGTTTATAAAGACGCTCATCGCCACTTTTTCGGGCGGCGTCCAAAATGAGTGAATAACCTGCTCCAGGCTCATTCATTTGCGCATTTAATTCGCCCAATAGCACTTCAAACAACAATTCGGCTCTTTGCTGAGATTCGGTAGGCGTAGGAAATAGGCTTTTATCGGCTTTTGGGGCCGCGCTTTGAGCGTGTGTTACAAATGGAAAAACCAACATAAAACCTGTCAAAAGAAGGCTGGATTGGCGTGCCCAATTGAAGGCGTGTGTATTGATCATGGACGAATGATAATGCCACCTTGGATCTTTTTTATTTTTATGCCTGAATTACCCGAAGTTGAAGTCACCCGACGTAGTTTTGCGCAACCCATCACGGGTGCCGTTATTCGTCAATTTCAGATGGGAAAGCCATTGCGCTGGCCCTTGGGTTGCTCGCCAGAAAAACTGATTGGCAAACAAATAACATCCGTACGCAGAAGAGGGAAATACCTTTTAATCGATTTGAATCAAGGCTTGTTAATGGTTCACTTGGGTATGTCGGGGTCTTTGCGTTTTGCTCCCCAACTGGGCCCGTTGCAAACGCACGATCACATGGATATGGTGACATCGCAAGGGACGCTTCGCCTGCATGATCCGCGTCGGTTTGGAGCGGTTGTGTATGTGACTGGTGAATCAAGCCTGGTTGCACAAAAGTTGTTGGGGCATTTGGGCGTTGAACCTTTGGATGATGGTTTTGATCCTTTGGATTTTTATCGCGCGCTTCAAACAAAAAAAACGGCGATCAAACAAGTGTTGCTACATGGTGATGTAGTTGTAGGCATTGGAAATATTTACGCGAGTGAGGCCTTGTTTAGGGCGGGTATTCGTCCCACACTATCAGCACAAAAAATTTCTAAACCAAGAGTGCAGCGATTGCATCAATCGATACGCGATGTATTACATCAAGCCGTTAAGCGAGGAGGCAGTACGCTTAATGATTTCACGAACGCGCACGGAGAGCAGGGGCAGTTTCAACTCGAAGCCATGGTCTACGACCGACAAGGAATGCCGTGTCGAATTTGTAAAAATGTCATCAAAAAAATAGTGCAAGGGCAAAGAGCCACTTACTATTGCTCGGCATGTCAAAAGAATTAAAACCACCTTCAGTGATAGTTAAATTTTTTTCGGTCACGTTGGTAAAGTGGCAAAAACACCATGGACGTCATGATTTGCCATGGCAAATGAGTCTTGATCCGTACTCGGTTTGGCTGTCTGAAATTATGTTGCAGCAAACGCAAGTGGCTACCGTTAAAGAATATTTTTTGCGTTTTATGCAAAAATTTCCCACCTTAAAACATTTGGCGCGCGCATCCAACGACGAGGTGATGAGTTTGTGGAGTGGTTTGGGCTATTACTCACGCGCAAAAAATTTACACGCATGCGCGCAACGAATTGCCAAAGATTACAAGGGTGAGTTTCCAAAAACGGTGCTTGAGCTGCAAGAGTTACCAGGTATCGGCCCCTCTACAGCTGCAGCGATTGCGTCGCTTTGTTTTGGATCAAGAGAAGCAATTTTGGATGGTAATGTGAAGCGTGTATTAACACGCATTTTGGCTTTTTCAGGCGACATGACTTCCTCAGTGCAAGTGAAAAATTTATTTCAAATAGCGCAAGTATTATTGCCCGATAAAAAAAGTGATATGCCAGTCTATACGCAGGGCTTGATGGATTTAGGTGCAACTGTGTGCACACCCAAAAAGCCAAGTTGCACCACTTGCCCGATGTCAAAAATATGTGTTTCGCATCGCAATCAAATCGTTGAGACTTTTCCTGTTAAAACTAAAAAAATCAAACGCAGTGCGCAGTCGATTTGGTTATTGATGTTGCGCAATGCACAAACTCAAATTTATTTGGAAAAACGAAACGCAATTGGAATTTGGGCCAATTTGTATTGTCTGCCTGCATTTGAATCTGATGAAAAATTGCTTGAATCAGTACCTGTGCAGTATAGAAAAAAAGCATTTTTCCGTGAGCCATTTTTGCATGTGTTGACGCACAAAGATTTGTATTTGCACGTGGTCGAAATTAAAAACGCCAAGCCCTTGTTAAAGCAACCGGGCAAGTGGTTGACGCCAGCCGAGTGGAAATCGATGGGTTTGCCTGCGCCTATTCGCCAGTTGTTAGTTGATGAATCAAAAAATTAAATAAGATTTTCTAATTCGCGATGGCGAGTGAGCGTAACCCATTCGTCTGAAAATCGTTGGGCTAATTCTTCGGTGAGGTAGACTGAACGGTGCTGACCTCCAGTGCAACCAATAGCAATGGTGACATAACTGCGGTGATCTTGATTAAGTGCGGGTAGCCAGTAGTGTAAGAAATGAGTAATTTGATCAAGCATGGAAGCAACTTCGAGTTGCTTAGACAACCATGTGGCAACCTGTTGATCTTTGCCCGTGAGTTTTTGTAAATCGGGTTCGTAGTGCGGATTGGGCAACATACGTACGTCAAAAACGTAGTCGGCATGAACAGGGATGCCGCGTTTGAATGCAAACGATTCAAACATCAAGGTCAGTTGAGAAGAGGGCGCAGAAATGAGTGAGCGGATATAGCTTTGTAATTTGGATGCTCGCAACAAACTGGTGTCAATGATGTGCGACTGCTCGCGCAATTCGGACATGAGTTGTCGCTCTTGCTCAATGGCTGCAATCAAATCACGCGGCTCATCAAACGCTGGATTTTGTGAGCGTGAGAGGGGATGGCGTCGTCTGGTTTCTGAAAAACGATGAACCAAGGTATCGGTGGTTGAATCTAAAAATAGCAATCTCACCTGTACATTCATTTCTCGCAACTGAGCTAACTGCGATGGAACCATATGCAAAGACGTTGCGCTGCGAACATCCATGGCTATGGCTACTTTTTCGGCCTTGAGTTGATCTTCGAGTTGGACAAACGGCATCAAAAGTTCGGGTGGCAGATTGTCGACACAGTAGTAGCCCGCGTCTTCAAGAGCATGCAAGGCAATGGATTTTCCAGATCCTGACATGCCTGTGATGAGTATCAATTCGTAGCTCATGCACGCGCTCCTTTTTTGTGGGGGGAAGGTGATATTTGTGTCTCTAGCATTTCACGTGCATGTGCGTGTGTGGTTGCTGAAAGTTGAGCGCCACCGAGCATGCGTGCGATTTCTGAAACCCGCGCTTCACCCGTGACGGGTTCAACAGTGCTGTGAGTGCCTTTGGGGTCGCTGTGTTTGGAAACCACCAAGTGATGGTCTGCGCATGCAGCCACTTGAGGCAAATGCGTAACCGCCAACACTTGGCGATCGCGTCCGAGTTGTTTCATGAGTTTGCCAACGGTTTGTGCAACTGCACCGCCCACGCCTGAATCGACTTCGTCAAAAATAAGTGTTTGCGCCTCACCGAGTTGACTGGTGGTGACAGCAATGGCCAATGCAATGCGCGATAACTCGCCGCCCGATGCGACTTTGCCAACGGGCTTGGGCGTTGTGCCTGCATGACCCGCAACCAAAAACACAATATCTTCTAAGCCAAATGCGCTTGCTTGTGGCAATGTTTGTAATTGAACGTCAAACACACCGCCTTGCATACCCAATCCTTGCATCGCTTGTGTGATGGCTTTTGCCAACAAGGGGGCTGATTTTTTGCGGGCTTTTGAAATGCTCAATGCTTGTTGTGTGAAAGCTTGTTCAGCTACTGTTGATTTTTTTTCTAAAGCTTCAATATCGGTGGCTGCGTCTAGTTGTGCGAGTTGAGTTTTCCAATGCTGCAACATTTCGGCAAGTTCGGCGGGCGGGCGTTTGAAGCGACGCGACAAAGACATCCACAAAGACATGCGCTCATCAATTTCTTTTAATCGATGAGGGTCTAAATCTGTGCGACGCAACCAAGCTTGTAATGAATGTGTCACGTCTTCGCATTGGGCCAAAGCTGACGACACAATTTGAGACAAGTTGAGAAATTCTGACTCGATATTGCTTTGATCGTTGAGTAGATGCTGCGCTTGAGAGAGTTGGTCTTGTACGCCCGTCTTGTCAGCTTGCATGGCGTTGATTACGTGCTGCGCTGCATCAATGAGTGATTGCGCGTGTGTGAGTCGGGTGTGATTGGCGTTGAGCTCATCCCACTCGTGTGGCAGCGGTGCGAGTTTGTCGAGTTCGCCAATTTGCCACATCAAACGATCGCGTTCTTGCGCGATGGTGTTTTGTGCTTGCCTTGCATCTTCTAGATTTTTTTGCGCTTGTCGCCAAGCATGCCATAAGGGCAATAAACTTTGTGAATCAATTTTGCCGTAGGCATCGAGCAATCCGCGCACACTATCTGAACGGGTGAGACTTTGCCAAGCGTGTTGGCCATGGATGTCGATGAGTCGATCGCCTAATTCGCGAAGTTGTGTGGCTGTTGCAGTGCTGGCATTGATCCAAGCGCGTGATTTGCCTTGTGCATCGATGGTGCGTTTGAGTAAAAGCTCAGATTCAAAATCAAATCCGTTGTCGTCGAGCCACGGTTGCAAATGCGCAGGCGTGTCAAATTCTGCGCAAATTTCTGCTTTGGCACAAGACTCGCGAACAACGCCTGCGTCGGAGCGACCGCCCAATACCATTTGCAAGGCGTCAATCAAAATTGATTTACCTGCACCTGTTTCACCGCTCAAAACAGTAAAACCATTTGAAAAATCCAACTCAAGACTGCTGACAATGACAAAGTCGCGCAGGCTGATTCTTTTAAGACTCATGCAACACCCTCGTTCCAATGAAGTTTTTGTCTGAGTGTGTCAAAGTAACTCCATCCTTTGGGGTGAAGAAAGCAAGCTTGAAATTGTGATTTGTGCACCTTCACACGGTCGCCTGTAATTAGAGATGCCAGTGCTTGCATATCGAAATTGGCGCTCGCGTCGCGACCCGATACCAATTCAACAACAATTTGTGCGTCATCGGTTAAAACAATCGGTCGGTTCGACAAAATATGCGGCGCAATCGGCACCAAGGTTAAACCGCCAAGGCCAGGTTGTAAGATAGGTCCACCTGCCGACAAAGAATAGGCGGTCGAGCCAGTGGGCGTTGCAATGATCAAACCGTCCGCGCGTTGATTGGCCACAAAGTGCCCATCCACTTCAATTCGCAACTCCACCATGCCCGATGTGGCTCCGCGATTGACCACCACGTCATTGAGTGCTTGCGCTTCAAACACACAACGTCCATCGCGCCATACTTGCGCATGCATCAAGGTGCGATGGTCTTGCTCGTACTCCCCCATTAGCATCGGTTTGAGCGTGGCTTCAATGCGGTCTAATGCAATATCAGTGATAAACCCCAAGCGACCTTGATTGATACCGATAAGTGGCACACCCAAAGGCGCTAGTTTGCGACCAAAGCTGAGCATCGTTCCGTCGCCACCCACCACAATGGCTAAATCGCAATGTTTGCCAATCCCGGGCACTTCCATCACCGTGTGACCGATGAGCCCTGAATTGGTTGCGGTTTCTTGTTCCAGTATCACGTCGCTGCCTTGATCGTGTAGAAAATGGATCAGGGTCTCTAAAACCTGCCGAGAAGAAGCGGCAGATGCACCCGAAATAGGGGCATGGTATTTGCCAATTAAGGCGATTTGGTGAAAATGAGACTTCATGTGCAAATTACATCACTAAAATGGGGTAAAAGGTAAGCCATGCTAGATGATCGTGCCAAGTTTCTTTTGAAAACACTGGTTGAACGCTATATCGCCGACGGACAGCCCGTGGGCTCTCGTACGCTTTCCAAGGCCGACGGTATTGAATTGTCGCCCGCTACGGTTAGAAATGTGATGGCCGACCTGGAAGAAATGGGCTTGATTGTGAGTCCGCACACGTCTGCAGGGCGAATTCCAACACCCCAAGGCTACCGTTTATTTGTCGACACCATGCTCACGGTGAATCACGAGCAAATCAATGCGCCCCAATTGGTTGCTGAACAGCCTCAAAAGGTGATTGCCAGTGCGGCGCATCTGCTTTCCAATTTATCCCAATTTGTTGGCGTTGTGATGGCTCCTCGGCGGGGTTCTGTATTTAGACATATTGAATTTTTGCGTTTGTCCGAAAAGCGGGTGCTGGTCATCATGGTGTCGCCCGAAGGCGATGTGCAAAACAGGGTCATCTTTACGGATGCGGACTTTACGCCGACTCAATTGATTGAAGCCACCAACTATCTCAATGCTAATTATTCGGGCTTGGCCATTGAGCAAGTGCGCGAAAAACTTCAGCATGAGATGGATCACTTGCGTACTGAAATTGCAAAGTTGATGCACGCAGCCGTTCAGGTGAGTACCGAAGCGCATTCGCAATCGCAAGATGAAGTGGTAATTAGTGGTGAACGCAATTTGCTTTCTGTTAGCGACTTTTCTGCGGATATGGGGCAATTGCGTCGCGCTTTTGATTTATTCGAACAAAAAGCGCAGTTGATTCGATTGCTTGATGTTTCTGCAAAAGCCGAAGGTGTTCGAATATATATTGGTGGCGAAAGTCAAATTGTTCCGTTTGAAGAATTGTCCGTGGTGAGTGCGCCTTATGAGGTTGATGGTAAGGTTGTTGGCACATTGGGTGTGATTGGCCCCACACGCATGAATTACGACCGCATGATTCAAATTGTTGATATCACATCCAAATTGATTAGTAATGCTTTGAGTCATAAATAAACTCAATTCATCAAGAGCAGATGAAGTAAGTTAAAATCCGAAAATGCTATTTTGGCATTAACAAAATAGGGCCTATAGCTCAGTTGGTTAGAGCAGAGGACTCATAATCCTTTGGTCCCTGGTTCGAGTCCAGGTGGGCCCACCATTTTCAAGCTGTACATGTCTGAAGGCATGATTTACAGTTTTTACCGATCAGATCGTTACCAACTTGGACCGAAATGGTTGCTAAGTGGACCCGGCGTACCTTGATCAAATAAAATTTTTAGTTCAATCGACTAATTGCAATTGTGTTTCTTGTGCACGAAGTTTGAAACGTTGAATTTTGCCAGTTTCAGTTTTGGGTAACTCTTTCACAAACTCTATTTGTCGCGGATATTTATAGGTTGCAAGTTTGTCTTTCACAAACGCTTTCAGCTCCGCATCACTTGTTGCTGCATTAGGTTTTAGCACAACAAATGCTTTGGTTTTGGTTAATCCATCGCTATCATTAATGCCAATGCCGTCAACGATGTGCACTCCAAAATGTTGAAAGAATCGTTTACCAATTTCCGCTGGGAGAGCTTGCCCTGCAGATGAAACCAATCGCAAAGCAACTTGATCTTTACTAGGTAGTACTGGGTGAACCAATATACCCGCAAATCCAGTTGGTGCACCAAAGAAAACGGTGGGCTTAACCTCGCCAATACCGTCTGACATTCGCTTGAATGTTGCATCTGGCGTTGGACGCTCTAGCATGAGAATGGTGCAAGCACCTACAACCATTGGAATCGTCATTCTAGAGGAGATTGTTTTTCGATATGAAGCAGTTCAACATGACTTCGATCTGCTTGTCATTGTCCCCAACATGAATTATTATGCGTGCATGGAGGTTGGCACGCAATAAAAAGCATACCAAGCACTATATTGCATATTAAGGTTAACCATCATTCACTCAGGAAAACGAATGGCAGAGGGCGTTGAAGTTAAAAATCCATTTTTGGTCGCACTTGGCGAGCGTGTCCGAATGTTGCGCGCTCGTCGAGGACTAACGCGCAAGGCTGTGGCCTTGGCTGCTGATGTGTCGGAAAGACATTTGGCAAGTCTTGAATATGGCGAGGGCAATGCTTCTATTTTGGTGTTGCAGCAAGTGGCTGGTGCTTTGCAGTGCACCCTTGCTGAGTTGATTGGTGACGTCACGACAACATCCCCTGAGTGGTTGTTACTTCGTGAAATGTTGAGTCAATGCAGCGAGACTGATTTACAGCGAGTGCGAATTCAGGTTGCAGAAATGTTTGGTTCTACGAGTGATGCTGCACGAACCCATCGAATTGCATTGATTGGATTAAGAGGAGCGGGTAAAACAACATTGGGTCAACGCCTGGCTAAAGATTTGGGTTACGCCTTTGTAGAGCTCAGTCGAGAAATCGAAAAATTTGCAGGGTGCAGCATTTCTGAAATCCACAATCTATACGGAACAAATGCGTACCGCAGGTATGAACGTCGAGCATTGGAAGAGACGATTCAAATGTATTCTGGGGTGGTGATCGCGACCCCAGGTGGTTTGGTATCGGATTTAGCGACATTCAATGAAATGCTTTCGCACTGTTACTCCGTTTGGTTGCAAGCAATGCCAGAAGAGCATTTGGCTCGCGTTGCAGCACAAGGCGATATGCGGCCCATGTCTGGGAGTACCGAGGCGATAGAGGATCTGAAGCTAATATTAAAGGGTCGATCTGAGTTTTATGCCAAGGCGGATATGGTGTTTGACACCAGCGCCCAACCCTTAGAAGAGAGTTTTCGGGTTTTACGTGCTCGATTGAGAGCGGCGATAAAAATGCCGTTGTAAATTTGCATAAAAATGCATAAAATTAAAATAAATGCAATATAATGCATAAAAGAGGACGGATAGTCTCTCTAAATTCACAGAAACTTGCCAAAGTTAACGAGGAGATTGAGACATGATCCAACCAACAACCGTCAATTACATGATTGAGCCTAGCCAATACAAGCATTGGTCCGTCAAGTACGAGGGTGAAATTGCCACTTTACAACTCAATATCAACGAAGATGGTGGCATTCGCCCTGGCTACAAACTCAAGCTCAACAGCTATGACTTGGGTGTGGACATTGAGTTGTACGACGCATTAAACCGCATTCGATTCGAACATCCTGAGGTAAAGACTGTCGTTGTTACAAGCTTAAAAGATCGTATCTTCTGTTCAGGTGCCAATATTTTTATGCTCGGTGTATCCACCCATGCTTGGAAAGTAAATTTTTGTAAATTCACAAACGAAACGCGCAACGGCATTGAGGACAGCAGTCGTCACAGCGGTTTGAAATTTGTAGCGGCTGTTAATGGTGCGTGTGCAGGTGGTGGCTATGAATTGGCATTGGCGTGTGATGAGATTGTTTTGGTCGATGACCGCTCATCTGCGGTTTCATTGCCAGAAGTACCTCTATTGGGTGTGCTTCCAGGAACAGGTGGTTTGACTCGCGTGACTGATAAAAGAAAAGTACGTCATGACCACGCTGATATTTTTTGTACAAGTGTTGAAGGTGTCCGGGGTCAGCGTGCTGTGGATTGGCGTTTGGTTGATGAAATTGCAAAGCCCGCTCAGTTTCAAGTTGCAGTCCAAGCACGTGCCAGCAGGTCTGCAGCCAATTGCAAGCGACCTGGAGTTTCAGCAATTGGTCAAGGAGTGGCTTTAACACCTCTAGATCGTGTGATAGGTGAAGACACCATTTCTTACAAATATGTTGATGTGAGCATTGATCGCGCTAAACGTGCGGTCACATTAACCGTTCATGCGCCTCAATCAGCTTTACATGAAACAGTTGATGCCATCATGGCTGCGGGTGCTAGCTGGTATCCATTACAAATGGCTCGCGAATTAGATGATGCAATTTTAAATTTGCGCACCAACGAACTTGATATGGGTACTTGGTTGATCAAAACAGCGGGTAACTCTGAGCTTGCTCTCAAAAGTGACGCAATATTAGTCAAGCATCAAGACCATTGGTTTGTGAATGAAACGATTGGTATGTTGCGTCGCACGCTTGCCCGTGTGGATATCACATCGCGCTCGCTGTTTGCTTTGATTGACGAGGGCTCTTGCTTTGTTGGAACGTTGGCAGAGTTAGCCTTTGCCGCAGATCGTGCTTACATGTTGGACTTGCCAGATAGCCCAGAAAAAACACCACATATCGCGCTCAGCGAAATGAATTTTGGATTCTTTCCTATGGTTAATCACCTGTCGCGTTTGCAACGTCGCTTCTACGAAGAAGTGGGTCCTCTCGAAGGTACACGCGCTGTGGTTGGTCAATTGCTTGATGCACAAAAAGCATTGGCACTTGGTTTGGTGACTGCTGCGCCTGATGACATTGATTGGGCAGACGAAATTCGTTTGGCCACCGAGGAGCGTGCATCGATGTCACCCGACAGCTTAACTGGCTTAGAAGCTAACCTTCGCTTTGCTCAAAAAGAAAGCATGGAAACACGTATCTTTGGTCGTTTGTCAGCATGGCAGAACTGGATTTTCAGCCGCCCCAATGCAGTTGGAGAAAAAGGTTCATTGAAGGTTTATGGCAAAGGCGAAAAAGCAAGTTTCGATCTCAACCGCGTTTAATTTTCTAAGGAGACTCAGATGTCCGTTATCAACTACAGCGAAAAAATTCCTAACAACGTTAACCTAGGTGAAGACCGCACTTTGCAACGTGCGCTTGAACAGTGGCAACCCAACTTCATCAATTGGTGGGACGATATGGGCCCTGAAGGCTCGACCGATATGGATGTTTACTTGCGTACCGCAGTCAGCGTGGACCCACAAGGTTGGGCGCAGTTTGGTCACGTCAAAATGCGCGACTATCGTTGGGGTGTTTTCTTAAATCCTGGCGATCAAGACCGCAAGATTCATTTTGGAGATCACATTGGTGAAAAAGCTTGGCAAGATGTGCCTGGCGAACATCGTGCCAACTTGCGTCGCATCATCGTAACGCAAGGTGACACAGAGCCAGCATCTGTAGAGCAACAACGTCACTTAGGTTTAACTGCGCCTAGCATGTATGACTTGCGCAATTTGTTTCAGATCAACGTCGAAGAAGGACGTCACCTCTGGGCAATGGTGTATTTGTTACACAAATATTTTGGTAAAGATGGGCGTGAAGAGGCTGATGCTTTGCTTGAACGCAATAGTGGCAATGAAGACAACCCTCGCATCTTGCAAGCGTTCAATGAAAAAACACCTGACTGGTTGTCTTTCTTTATGTTTACTTATTTCACGGATCGTGATGGTAAGTTTCAGTTGTGCGCTTTGGCCGAATCAGCATTTGACCCATTAGCCCGAACAACTAAGTTTATGCTGACTGAAGAAGCGCATCACATGTTTGTGGGCGAGTCTGGCGTCAGCAGAACTATTCAGCGAACTGTTAATGTGATGAATGAACACAAAACAGATGACGTGGGTAAACTGCGCGCTGCGGGTGTCATTGATCTACCGACGATCCAGCGTTACATCAACTTTCACTTTTCAGTAACTATCGATTTGTTTGGTGCTGATCAGTCGTCTAATGCGGCAACTTTTTACAGTTCTGGATTAAAAGGTCGTTACGAAGAAGGCAAGCGAGCGGATGATCACGTACTCAAAGGTAGCAGCTACAAAATTTTGTCCGTAGAAGACGGCAAATTAGTTGAAAAAGAAGTGCCCATGTTGAATGCGCTAAACGAAGTGCTGCGCGACGACTACATCACCGATTCCAAAGGCGGTATTGACAGATGGAATCGTGTGATCGAAAAGGCTGGCATTCCCTTCAAACTAACTGCACCGCACAAAGCTTTCCATCGAAACATCGGCTCATTATCAGGATCAAAGGTCACGCCCGAAGGACAAGTTGTGACCAATGAACAATGGATGGCCAAAGTCGGCGAGTGGTTGCCTTCTAATGAAGACCGTGCGTTTGTTGGCAGCTTGATGGGCCGAGTGGTTGAGCCTGGTCAATTCGCTAACTGGATTGCACCACCTGTGATGGGCATTAATCGCCAGCCAGTAAACTTTGATTACGTTCGTTTCAACTGATCATAGATAGGTCAACACGCTATGAATGCACCTGCCGAACTTCTTAAGCAGCATTTGATTGATCCGGAAATTTGTATTCGGTGCAACACGTGCGAAGCAACCTGTCCGGTAGGTGCAATTACGCATGATAGTCGCAACTATGTGGTGCTTGCTGATAAGTGCAATTTTTGTATGGCGTGTGTGCCCCCATGCCCTACAGGATCAATTGACAATTGGCATATGCGACCCAAAACTGCAGCTTACTCCGTGCAAGAGCAACTCTCTTGGGACGAGTTGCCTGCAGTTCTCTCTGAAAACGAATTGGCGGCTATAGGTGCAGATGCATCTGCAATTGAAACAACAGTAACGGATGTTTCTACCTCAAGCGTTTCATCTCTAAGTCAGAGCGATGTTTTTAATTCAGTAGCCTTTGGTGCCACCTTGCCGCCTTGGTCTGCCGCGCATCCGTACACCAACCTACACGGCCCCAAGGCTCCTATTACCGCAACGGTCGTCGGTAATGTGCAAGTGAATGAAGCGGGCACTGATAACGAAACACATCACATTGTTTTGGATTTTGGTGTGATGCCTTTTCCTGTGTTGGAAGGACAATCCATTGGTATCGTTCCAAATGGTGTCGATGCACAAGGCAAAGCGCATCATGCTCGCCAGTATTCGATTGCCAGTCCACGCAATGGTGAGCGACCTGGCTATAACAACATCTCCATCACTGTAAAACGCGTAGTCGAAGATCACGATGGAAAACCTGTCAAAGGTGTTGCATCCAACTATTTGTGCGACCTCAAAATTGGCGATACCGTGCAAGTGATTGGTCCGTTTGGTAGCAGTTTCTTGATGCCCAACCATCCCAAATCCAACATCGTGATGATTTGTACGGGGACAGGTAGCGCACCGATGCGTGGAATGACGGAGTGGCGTCGACGCTTGCGTCAAAGCGGCAAGTTTGAAGGCGGCAAACTGATGTTGTTCTTCGGCGCGCGCACTCAAAAAGAATTGCCTTACTTTGGACCACTGCAAAAGCTACCCAAAGATTTCATTGACATCAACTTCGCGTTTTCTCGTGAGCAAAGTCAAACCAAACGCTATGTGCAAGATGTCATGCGTGAACGCAGTGCCGACTTGGGCCCCTTGCTCAAAGACTCCAACACTTACTTTTATGTGTGCGGTTTAAAAAGCATGGAAGAAGGGGTGGAGTTGGCCCTGCGTGATGTAGCAATTCAAGCCGGCTTGAGTTGGGAGAGTGTGGCGCAATCTCTTAAACAAGAGGGGCGTTTGCACTTAGAGACTTATTGATGGCTCGTCCCTTTTGCCTGAGGTTCAAGCCACACCCCATCATGCTAGAATGTCGAACTGTTGCGGCTGTAGCTCAGTTGGATAGAGTACTTGGCTACGAACCAAGGGGTCGTGGGTTCGAATCCTGCCAGCCGCACCACCTACATTTAAGTCATTGAATTTCAAGACTTTTTGCAATAGTTAAAGCAGTTTGCTACACGTGGTTGCTACACACGGAGCAAATATATATGCGTTTCACTACTCACTTGATTAGGCGTGATGGCACTTTTTATTACAGAGCAAGAATTCCAGCAGACCTGCAGCCTAAGTATGGCAAGCATGAGGTTTGGATTTCACTAAAAACTTCAAATCGCCATGATGCTGAACTCAAACTGGCACAGTTACACAATCAAAAACTACAAGAGTATGCAGCCCTGCGTTCTGGTGCAGAGTGGGTAACCACCACTAATGTTCTTTGTAGCATTAAAGAGGCCTCAGTTACGCATGAAAAGCGCTCAGGCGTGTCGATTGATGACTTGTTCAACTACTGGCTAGGGCAGTCAGAAAAACGCCCTAGAACGGTTTTAGACGCAAAGACTGCGGTGAGGAGGTTGACGAATGCCTGCGGCAACCAACCCGCTAGTTTGCTAGATAAAAGGGCTGCAATTGCTTTTAAGGACTCCTTGGTCAAAGAGGGCTTGGCATATGCCACAGCCATTAAGAACCTTGGGCTTGTGAAGTCAATTTTTCAAGTAGCAGTAGACAATGCGCTTCTAAGCACCAATGTATTTAGCGGGGTGAAGATATTACGACCAGCACGTCAAGAAAAATCACGTATGCCGTTTACGGCGGATGAGCTTGAGAGGATATTTTCTTCTCCTGTATTTTCATCCGGCGACCGACCAAAGGGCGGAGCGGGTGAAGCAGCGTATTGGCTGCCATTAATCGCTTTAATGACTGGGATGCGTCTTGAAGAAATTGGTCAATTGACTGCTGATGATATGAAAATTAGTGAAGGCATTTGGTACTTTGATTTAGTCCATGAGCCGGAGCAGGGCAAGCATTTAAAAAATGACTCTTCATGTCGTCAAGTACCTGTTCACCCCAAGTTAATTGAGTTGGGTTTGCTGGATTTAATCAGTCAGGCAAAGAAAAATAAAAATAAAAATAAAAGAATATTCCATATGCTGACCTCATCCGGCTCCCGTCAACTTACAGCAAGTTGGTCGCAATGGTTTGGAAGGTACTTGCGTCAAATCGTTGGCATTCAAGATAAACGTAAATGTTTCCATAGTTTTCGGCATACTTTTAAGGATTTTTGCAGACACGCTGGTATTGAAAAAGAGTATCACGACCGTATAACTGGTCACCGTAGCGGAGCAATTAGCGATGGTTATGGTGATAGCCAGTTTCCATTAAAGCCATTAGCTGTAGCAATAAAAAAATTAGATTTCACATGGATTTTTAAACAAAAAAATTGCAATGTGATATCGCTTTATAAAAAATGAACCGCAGTTCTGGATGCCTAGAATAGTGCATATACCTGTTACATAAGTTGAGAACGTATCTGATAGAAAGGATGCTTAAACAGTATTGAAAATAAATAATACTTGACAATGTTTTTTTATTAATTCTAAAATTAAAGCGCAAACTACTTATACAGTTTGTTGCGTGCGAGCAGTTTCACTGCTGACCAATCGAAAGTGATTTACCCGCCACACGGGAGTTTCCGCAGACAGAAATGGTTGACTTTCCCCGATTTTTTCCGGGGCTTGACTTCTATTTGGAGACTTGCAATGACTTCGCACAAATCTGACAAAACTTATCTTCTACCTAACTTAAATAATATTCCCATTGAGCTTAAAAAGCATAATCAATGGGTGGTTTGGAAAGGTGAAAAAATTCCATATAACCCAAAGGCTGTTAATAGCAAAGCCTCTGTCAATCACGAAAATACATGGGCCACTTTTGAACAAGCTAAAACGGCCTACGAAGAGGGTGGTTGGTCAGGTGTAGGTTTCGTACTAATTGGTGATGGAGTCGCTGGCGTAGACCTAGATAGCTGCGTTATTGACGGAATACCGAAACCAGAAGCCATGCAAATACTGGTGAATCTAGGTGCGGAGTATATTGAATTTTCACCTTCTAAAACTGGTCTGCGTGCATTTGGCTTTGCAGAAAATCTAAATAGTGGAGTCCGAGGTGAACTTAATGGCCAATCAGTTGAACTTTATACATCTGGGCGATATTTAACAGTTACGGGTCGCACAATCAAAAATCAACCATTTAGCAACTTACAGGGATTTGCAGATTTAGCAAAAAAAATCCGTTCAAAATTTACAGAAGAGACAAATATTCATGCTTGTGTGCATTCTGTTCCTTCTGTAAACAAGTTGATGGATTTTCCAGTTAGCGTAATACCTATTGGAATTAGTCAACGTAACCAGAAGCTTTTTCAGTTAGCTCGCTGGGTCAAGGGTACTGAGCCTAATGCTTCACGCAACAGGCAGCACGAGATAGTAAAAGAATGGCACTCAAGG
>RFYV01000041.1 GCA_009921265.1 Betaproteobacteria bacterium
CATTTCTTGAATTCGCACATTGGCAACTGTTGGCAATTGTGTTTGTGCTGCAAATGGATCGTTGTCGACGACACCCACACGATCATCGGGATGAACCCATTTGTTGCTTGATACATTGCGTGCGAGTTGCCCCGCCACAACCGACAACCCAACAGTGGTGGTTCTCACACCAGGCATGTATAACAGTGCGTATTTTGAACACGCATTTTTATCTCAACAAATGGGCGTTGAATTGGTGGAAGGAAAAGATTTATTTGAGCGCGATGGTTTTGTTTACATGCGAACCACGCGCGGGCCTAAACGAGTCGATGTGATTTATCGTCGTGTAGATGATGATTTTTTAGACCCCTCTGTTTTTAGATCTGAATCAACTTTGGGATGTCCCGGATTGATGAAGGCCTATCGAGAAGGCAACGTCACCATTTGTAACGCAGTAGGAACAGGTATTGCAGACGATAAATCAATTTATCCTTACGTGCCACAGATGATTAAATTTTATTTAGACGAAAAACCCATTCTCAATAACGTTCCTACCTTCATGTGTCGCAATCCAGAAGATTTGAAATACACGTTGGCACATCTTGGTGAATTGGTTGTCAAAGAGGTGCATGGCGCAGGAGGTTACGGCATGTTGGTTGGGCCTGCGTCAACAAAAGCAGAAATTGAAAATTTTAAAAAAATATTAATCGCAAACCCCAGCGGTTACATTGCACAACCCACATTAGGTTTATCTTCTTGCCCGACCTATGTGGAATCTGGCATTGCACCGCGACACATCGATTTGCGCCCCTTTGTGTTGAGCGCCAAACAAGTACAAATGGTGCCAGGCGGTTTAACGCGCGTTGCACTCAAAGAAGGCTCCTTGGTTGTCAATTCATCGCAAGGCGGTGGAACCAAAGACACTTGGATATTGGAAGTTTGATATGTTGAGTCGCACAGCCGATCATTTATTTTGGATGTCACGCTACACCGAGCGCGCCGAAAATACAGCGCGATTGTTGGACGTTAACTATCAAACATCGCTATTACCTCAGTCTGCACAAACAGCACAAACGGGATGGGAGGGTTTGCTCTCTATCAGCGAGTTGGCACCCGCTTATTTTCAATTACACCCTCAAATCACCCCCGAGGGTGTGATGCACTTTATGGTGGCGCAAGAAAGCAATCCTTATTCGATCATTTCGAGTTTGCGTAATACACGCGAGAATGCACGCGCTGTGCGAGGCACGCTCACCACCGAAGTGTGGGAAACCCAAAATCAAACATGGCTTGAAATGACTCGAAAAATCAAAGCGGGTGAGTTTGAAAAAGATCCTCCTGTTTTTTTTGAATGGGTGAAATTTCGCTCGCATCTCTCTCGAGGCGTTACGGTCGGCACGATGCTCATTGACGAGGCTTTGCAGTTCATGCGACTCGGTACTTTTTTGGAAAGAGCAGACAACACCGCGCGGTTATTAGATGTGAAATTTCATGCACTGGGCGATGATTTTTTGGGACAACGACAACAAATCGATCAAGAGTATGACTTCTATCATTGGAGCTCCATTCTCAGAAGCGTCTCTGGGTTCGAAATCTATCGCAAGGTTTATCGCGACTTGATCAAGCCCGATCGTGTGGCCGAGTTGCTCATCCTCAGGCCCGATATGCCACGCTCATTGCATGCCAGCCTCAACGAGGTTGTTGCCAATTTGCGCGCACTTGTTGATGATCAACAAAGCGCTACGCTGCGCAAAGCAGGTAAGTTATTGGCAGAAATTAAATACGGCTCTATCGATGAAATATTGGGACTAGGGCTGCATGCTTATCTCACTCAATTCATGGATCGCGTCAACGATTTGGGCAACCATATCAGCCAGGATTTTTTGGTGCCTAATTATTAATTTTTAAAATGGGTATGATGACTGAACGCTCAATCGAGAAGCCACTCATGTCCCAAGAAATTTTTAACGGTCAAGTTTGTGAACGCATCGCTTTGTCTGCAAACGATCAAGTCTTGATTTGCCATCAGGGTGCGCATGTCGTGTCTTGGATTGCCACCGCTAAAGAACGATTGTTTTTAAGTTCGCGCAATCATTGGGACGGTCACTCAGCCATTCGTGGCGGCATACCCATCTGCTTTCCGCAATTCAATATGCGCGGCCCTTTGGTTAAACACGGTTTCGCCAGAAATTCACATTGGCAATTGGGTGCGAGTGCCCAAACAACCGATGCGATGGAACAAATATTTACTCTCAAAAATTTAGACACGTCACAAACGCATTGGGATCAACAGTTTGAAGCCCACCTCACGATTCAACTCAAAAAAGGACAACTTCAACTCGAGTTGTCAGTGAATAATTCAGATACCAAGCCTTTGTTGTTTACAGGCGCCATGCATACTTATTTTAAAGTGGCTGACATTGATCAAACAAAACTCACGGGTCTCAAAGATCAATCCGAATGGGACTCACTCACCGACGTCACATCCAAAGCCAACGAAGTCTTGTTTTTTAAAAGTGAATTTGATCGCGTCTATCAATCAATACCGTCGCCATTGCATCTGCAAGATGGTCAACAGCATTTAATGATCGAGCAAAGTAACACGTGGCAAAACACCGTGGTGTGGAATCCTGGCAGCGTCAAAGGCGCGCAACTGGCAGACATGCCACCCGATGGATACCAACACATGTTGTGCGTCGAGGCGGCGCAAGTTTTTAATCCGATTGAAGTTTTGCCTAAACACACTTGGCAAGGATGGCAACGAATCATCGTTGCAACATAATTAGTGAACCGAGCCCTTCATAACGGCTGCTGCTAAATCGAGAGGCACGACTGCAATGCCTTCATCGATGAGTTCTTGTCTTTCTTTGGAAGTAGCAAGTCCACGAATGCCACGCTCTTCAGATTCTCCGTAATGAATTTTGCGCGCTTCTTCTGCAAATTGATTGCCCACATCTTCTGTTGTGCTCATCACTTGTGCGATCACTTGCATCCATGCAGCTTGTAATTGTTCTGGATTGATACTGGCCATCGCTTGGTTCTCATTAACCGCAACCGTATCAACTTGAGCGGCTTTGGGGGCTTCTTCGACAACCGCTTGAGGCTCACCCCTTGAAGACGTGAGATTGAGTCGTGGTGCGCTAAGTAGCTTTGTAATTTGAGAGTTGCCGCAAGCAGGGCAAGCAATCAAAGTGCAGCCGTTTTGGCTTTGAAAATCGTCTTCCGAAGCAAACCATCCCTCAAAACTATGAAGGTGTGCGCATTGGAGATCAAGAACTTTCATAGATCTATTATGACAAAGTGCTCAAACCTACGAAGACTGCCAATTTAATGGCCATGCGCCTGATATATGATTTTGTAGCCACATCATGCCGACCAGGGTTTTGCAGTCGGTGATCTGCCCATCACGACACCAATCCATGGCTTGATCAAAAGCCACAGTGATGAGGTCCAAATGTTCGCCCTCGTCTAGTTGACGCGCACCCTCTTGCAAATCTTTGGCCAACCAAATGTCAATGTATTCTGTGGAGTAACTGATTACAGGGTGAAGCATCCCCGCCCTCGCCCAATAGCGTGCGGTGTAACCTGTTTCTTCTTTGAACTCTCTTTGCGCGCACAGCAAAGATGATTCGCCAGCATTGAGCTTACCAGCAGGGAACTCAATCATCACTTGTTGCAAAGGGTATCGGTATTGACGCTCCATCAATAAATCACCATTTGAAAAAATGGGAACAATCATTGCGGCACCTGGATGCACCACGTATTCGCGCGTGGCCTCTAAACCGTTGGGTAATGCAACCGTATCTCTAAACGTGTGCAAAAAATCGCTCTTGAGAATTTCCTCACTGCGAATTTTTGTTTCGACGAGATGCTCATCCATGTAGATAAACGATTTAAGTGCCTAAGGCTTTAACAATTGATTGTGCGCACAATGTCATTAGTCCACCAGGCACCAATCCCAAAATTAAAATAAGTGCGCCGTTGAGTGTGAGAACGACTTTGACGTCTTGAGGTGCAGACACCGTAGTTGCAGTAAGCGGTTGATCAAAATACATCACCTTGACGATGCGCAAATAATAAAACGCACCGATGAGCGACATCATCACCGCGAAGATCGCCAAAATCAAACCGCCCGTTTGGCCCGGTGCCAACAAGGCTTGCAACACCGATAGCTTGGCGTAGAAACCAACCAAGGGAGGCACACCTGCCAGCGAAAACAAACACACCGCCATCACACCCGCGTACAAAGGACTGCGTTGATTGAGGCCAGCCAAATCGGTGATTTCTTCGCTCTCGAAACCAGCGCGCGCAAGCAACAAAATAACTCCAAAAGAAGCCAATGTGGTTAACACATAAGTGATGACGTAAAACATGGCTGAGCTGTAGGCGTTAGCCGCGAGCAAAGTGTTTCCATTAGAAACACCAGACAACAATCCTATAAGCATGAATCCCATTTGTGCAATGGTTGAAAAAGCCAACATGCGCTTGAGATTGGTTTGTGCAATGGCTGCTAAATTTCCGATGAACAAAGAGCCAACCGACAACACCACCAACATTTGTTGCCAATCGATGGCCAATGGCAACAAGCCATCGACCAACAAACGCATCGTCATTGCAAATGCGGCCAATTTAGGTGCGCCACCAATCATGAGCGTAACTGCTGTTGGTGCACCTTGATAAACATCGGGCACCCACATGTGAAAAGGAACGACGCCGAGTTTGAATGCCAAGCCACAAACCACAAACACAACACCCAACACCAATACCTGATGTTTAATTTGACCGGAAGAAACGGCTTTGAATACTGAAGGAATATCTAAGGTACCCGTTGCACCGTACAACATGGATAAACCATAAAGCAAGAATCCACTGGCCAATGCACCCAGTACAAAATATTTCATCGCAGCTTCTGTGGCAATGCCATTGTTACGACGCAAAGCAACCAATGCATAGCTTGATAGTGTGAGCAACTCCAACCCGAGGTACAACACCAAAAAGTTGTTGCCCGAAATCATCACAAACATACCCATCAATGCAAACATGCCAAGTGTGAACATCTCGCCACCGCGCAACATATCGCGATCGGCCGCATAAGGTCTGCCATACACCAAGGTCGTCATCACCGCCAATGTTGCAAAACATTTGAGCCAATTGCCCATGGCATCTGACACCACCATGTTGCCGAACAAATAAACAGTCGTGCCTTCACTTGCATAAACCGCTTGCAGTGCGGCCACCGCACCTAAACTTACCATTGTGAGCAAATAGGTGAGCGAGCGCAATCTTGTCGTGACAAACAAATCGATGAGCGCAATGGCACAAGCCATGATGAGCAACAAAATTTCGGGATAAAGCGCGACCCAGTTGAGGTTGTCAATCATGTGAACATCCCATTTTCATGTTGTTGCTTTTCATTGCGGCAGTTTGGAGAGTGCGACTTGTTTGATCAAGTCGGCCACCGATGTGTCTATCACATCAGTGAAGGGCTTGGGGTATATCCCCATGACCAACACAGCAATCGCTAACAAAGACAGCATTAAAAATTCACGACTGTTGATGTCGGTGAGTTTTTTGACGTCGTCGTTGACAACGGGGCCGAGATAAACACGCTTAACCATCCACAAGGTATAAGCCGCGCCAAAAATAAGTGCCGTAGCCGAAGCCACACCCAACCAAAAGTTAACTTGAATCGCAGCGAGAATCACCATCCACTCACCCACAAAACCAGCCGTGCCTGGTAAGCCACAATTGGCCATGGCAAACAACATCGCAAAAGCCGCAAATTTGGGCATGGTATTAACGACACCACCGTAGCTTGAGATTTCTCGCGAATGCACACGGTCATACAACACACCAATACACAAGAACATCGCGCCCGATACAAAACCGTGTGCAATCATTTGCACAATACCGCCTGCAATACCTAAGTCATTGAAGATAAAAAATCCGAGTGTGACAAAACCCATGTGAGCAACTGACGAATAAGCCACAAGTTTTTTCATGTCTTGCTGAACCATCGCCACCAAACCCACATAAATAACAGCGATGAGCGAGAGAGCAATCATGAGCCACGCCCACTCACGCGTTGCGTCGGGCAGTATCGGCATTGAAAAACGCAAGAAACCGTAAGCGCCCAACTTGAGCATGATGGCAGCCAACACAGCAGAACCGCCAGTGGGCGCTTCAACGTGCACATCGGGCAACCAAGTATGAACAGGCCACATCGGCACTTTGACGGCGAATGCTGCAAAGAAAGCAAAGAACAACAAGGTTTGGGGTTGGGCTGCCAATGGCAGTTGTTGCCATGTTTGCAAATCAAAACTACCACCTGAGGTGATGTATAAATAAATCAGCGCCACCAACATCAACAGGGAACCGAGCAATGTGTACAAAAAAAACTTAAAGGCCGCATAAATTTTGTTAGGACCTCCCCAAATACCAATGATGAGGTACATGGGAATCAAGGTGGCTTCGAAGAACACATAAAACAGCATGCCATCGAGTGCGCTAAATACACCAATCATGAGGCCGCTTAAGATTAAAAATGCGCCCATGTATTGGTTAACGCGCTCGGTGATGACTTCCCATCCCGCAATCACCACAACCACGGTAATGAATGCCGTGAGCAACACAAACCAAAACGATAAGCCATCAAGTCCGATGTGATAGTGAATGTTGAAGCGATCGATCCACGGCATTTTTTCAACGAACTGCATCGCTGATGTGCCCAACTCAAATCCACCGTACAAAGGCAAGGTAACCAAAAAACCAACCACTGCGCCAATCAAGGCCAACCAACGCACAGAAATAGCGTGTTCATCTTTACCAAAGGCCAGCAGTACGATGCCAAAGAATATCGGCGTCCAAATGGCAAGACTCAGCAATCCCATTTTTGTTCTTTCTGTTGAATGAAGAGGTGAAGGTGCTTCATAGGTTTAAGGGTTGAGCCAAACAAACCAAGTCATCAGCACAAAAACGCCGAGCAACATGACCAAGGCATAGTGATACAAATAGCCCGATTGAAAACGACGCACAATGGAAGAAACAAATCCAACCAAGCGCCAAGAACCGTTGACCACCGCACCATCGATGATGGCTTGATCGCCACCCTTCCACAAACCAGTGCCCAAGGCGCGCGCGGCAGGTACCAAAACACGCTCGTTAAACCAGTCCATGTAGTATTTGTTTTCTAATAAGGTGTAGATGGGCATGAACATGCGATGAATCCCCGCAGGCAATGCGGGATTGACCATGTACATGTAATAAGACAAAGCAACGCCTGATAACGCCAACCAAAATGGCAAGGTGGTGAACGCATGCAAAGCCATCGCAACAGGACCGTGGAATTCAAGCATCAAATCGGCCATCGCTTGGTGTTTTTCACCATCGATGTATATGGCGTCTTTGAAAAAATCGCCAAACAGCATCGGATCGATGGTGAGAAAACCAATCACAACAGATG
This sequence comes from Betaproteobacteria bacterium, assembly GCA_009921265.1. Taxonomy (GTDB): domain Bacteria; phylum Pseudomonadota; class Gammaproteobacteria; order Burkholderiales; family Burkholderiaceae_C; genus Limnohabitans. Next base: position 7,442 of record RFYV01000041.1, read on the forward strand.
GAATGGCCAAAAGCAGCAACGGTACGGTAACCACCCAAGGCGATTCGTGCGGTTCGTGATGTTCGTCATCGTGCGAGTGTTCGTCGTGAAACGCATCTGGATTTTGATCGTATCTTTCTTTGCCATGAAAAACCAAAAAGTACATGCGGAATGAATAAAACGCAGTGACAAACACACCCGCCAGTACCGCAAAGTGCGCAAAGCCTGCGCCCGGCAAATGACTCAGTGCAACCGCTTCAATGATGCTGTCTTTGGAATAGAAGCCTGCAAAAAACGGTGTACCGATCAATGCCAATGAACCGAGCAACGATGTGATCCAAGTAATGGGCATGTATTTGCGAACGCCACCCATCCAACGAATATCTTGGTTGTGATGCATGCCGATGATGACCGAACCTGCACCTAAAAATAACAACGCTTTAAAAAACGCATGCGTCATCAAATGAAACACAGCCACCGAATAAGCAGAAGCACCCAAGGCAACCGTCATATAACCGAGTTGCGACAAGGTGGAATAAGCCACCACACGCTTGATGTCGTTTTGAATGATGCCCAAAAATCCCATGAACAACGCCGTGATCGCACCAATGACCACGATGAAACTGAGCGCTGTATCTGACATTTCAAACAAGGGCGACATACGAGCCACCATGAAAATACCAGCAGTAACCATAGTCGCTGCGTGAATCAATGCAGAGATGGGCGTTGGGCCTTCCATGGAATCGGGCAACCACACGTGCAATGGAAACTGCGCTGACTTACCCATCGCGCCGATGAACAAACAAATACAAATGACAGTGATTAGCATCCAATCGGTACCCGCAAATTTGATGCTGCCTAATTCATCTGCTTTGCCAAACACATCTATGTAATTGAGTGAACCTGTGTAAGCAACAATGAGTCCGATGCCCAAAATAAATCCGAAATCGCCCACACGGTTGACCAAAAATGCCTTCATGTTGGCAAAAATGGCCGATGGCTTGTTGAACCAAAATCCAATTAACAAATAAGAAACCAATCCCACTGCTTCCCAACCGAAAAAGAGTTGCAACATGTTGTTGCTCATCACCAGCATCAACATCGCAAAAGTGAACAAAGAAATATAAGAGAAGAAACGGTTGTATCCATCGTCTTCTTCCATGTACCCTATGGTGTAGATATGAACCATCAATGAAACAAATGTCACGACGCACATCATCATAGCGGTGAGACCGTCAACTAAAAATCCGATTTCCATTGTGAGGTCACCCACCACCATCCATGTGTAGAGGGTTTCGTTGAATCGTGCACCGTCAACCGCCACACTTTTGAGTGTGGATGCAGAAATAATGAATGCAACGAGTACGCCCAAAATAGTGAGCGTGTGAGACAAACGACGTCCGATCCAATTGCCGCCAAAGTGAGTACCCAAAACACCAGCCAGCAAGGATCCCACCAAGGGCGCCAGTGGTACGGCCAGTAGGGAGGATGCTTGAAGTGTTTGACTCATGAAGTTGTTCCGTGAATTGGGGCTCAGCCCTTTAGCGTGTTGAGTTCGTCCACATTAATGCTAGATCGATTGCGAAACAACAGCACCAAAATAGCCAATCCAATGGCTGACTCAGCAGCAGCCACTGTCAAAATAAAGAAGACAAAAATTTGTCCTTGCATGTCATTGAGGTAATAAGAAAACGCCACAAAATTCATGTTGACAGCAAGCAGCATCAATTCGATGGCCATCAATAAAACAATCAGGTTTTTGCGATTAAGAAAAATACCTGTTACTGACAACGCAAACAAAATCGCACCTAAGGTGAGGTAATGACCGAGTGTGACGTTCATACTTGTTTCTCCTGCGCGGGTGGCTCAGAGGGCAGTTGTTTAACGGCATCCATCTTGACCAATTCAAATCGATCGCCAGCTTTGACGCGCACTTGTTGCGAAGGATCTTGTGATTTGCTGTCTTTGCGTTCACGCAAGGTGAGTGCAATGGCTGCAATGATGGCAACCAACAAAATCACAGCAGCGATTTCGAGCGGATACAAATAGTGGGTGTACAACGCTATGCCCAAATCTTTGGTGTTGGACGCCTGAACAACAGGCGCGCCCACCACCGCTTGCACTGCAGGGGGAGCACTGGCGCGAAAACCACCAAGCAATACACCTGCGAGTTCTAGTGCAATGACAGTACCAATAGTGGCTGCCAGCGGAAAATGATTCCAAAAACCTTGTCGCAATGTGTCGATGTTGATGTCGAGCATCATCACCACAAACAAGAACAACACCATTACCGCACCCACATACACCAACACTAACGTGATGGATAAAAATTCTGCCTTAAGCAACATCCAAATGCCAGAGGCTTGGAAGAAAGCCAACACCAAAAACAAAGCGGCGTGCACAGGGTTGCGCGATGTGATCACACGAAAAGCCGCAAACAGCAAAATCACTGAGAAGGCGTAGAACAGGGCTGACTTGACGTCCATTCGATTTCTTTCTTAGCGGTACTTGGCGTCTGCCGCTTTGTTGGCCGCAATTTGTGGCTCGTAACGGTCACCCACGGCCAACAGCATTTCTTTGGTGAAATACAAATCGCCACGTTTTTCGCCGTGGTATTCAAAAATGTGTGTTTCAACGATGGAGTCAACGGGACAACTCTCTTCACAAAATCCACAAAAAATACATTTGGTTAAATCAATGTCGTAGCGTGTAGTGCGACGTGATCCATCGTCGCGAACATCGGATTCGATGGTGATGGCCATGGCAGGACACACGGCTTCGCACAATTTGCAAGCAATGCAACGCTCTTCGCCGTTTTCGTAGCGACGCAATGCGTGCAAGCCTCTAAAGCGTGGGCTTACGGGTGTTTTTTCTTCTGGAAATTGAACAGTGATTTTGCGAGCAAACATGTATTTGCCAGTCAGCGCCATGCCTTTGAATAATTCGGTGAGCATGAAGCTCGACAAAAAATCACGCCAAGAAAACGGGACGCGGGGCGCGGGCGAAATGAGAGTATTCATCGCTGTTGCTCCTTAGTTCCAAATATTGAGAGGGGTCTGCATCCACAAACCTACCACCACCAGCCACACCAAGGTGACGGGAATAAAAATTTTCCAACCCAATCGCATGATTTGGTCGTAACGAAAACGTGGGAATGTGGCACGCACCCATAAGAACATAGTGACCACAACAAATGTTTTGATCGCAAGCCAAATCCAACCTGGAATCCAGTTGAAGAACATGCTATCAATGGGCGACAACCAGCCGCCTAAAAATAAGAGCACCGCCAACATCGACACCAAAATCATGTTGGCGTATTCGGCCAAAAAGAACATGGCAAACGACATGCCCGAGTATTCAATCATGTGACCCGCAACGATTTCGGATTCACCTTCGACGACGTCAAACGGATGGCGATTGGTTTCTGCCAAACCTGCGATGAAATACACAACAAAAATAGGCAGCAGCGGCAACCAATTCCAAGATAAAAAGGTGAGCCCGTTTTCTGCCATCGTGCCTTTGGCTTGGCTCATCACGATGTCGGTCATATTGAGACTACCCGAGACCATGAGTACAACCACCAAACAAAAGCCCATGGCGATTTCGTAACTCACCATTTGAGCCGATGCACGCATCGCACCTAAGAATGCATACTTAGAGTTGGACGCCCAGCCCGCAATGATGACGCCATACACTTCGAGCGATGTGATGGCCATTAAAAATAACAAACCAGCATTGACATTGGCCAACGCGACCTCTGGGCCAAATGGCACCACAGCCCATGCGGCTAACGCAGGCATGATGGTCATGATGGGACCAAGCAAAAACAAACCGGTGTGCGCTTGTGTGGGCACAATGATTTCTTTGGTGAGTAATTTGAGTGCATCAGCAATCGGTTGCAACAAACCATAGGGGCCTGTTCGGTTGGGGCCCACTCGAATTTGAGTAAAACCAATGGCTTTGCGCTCCCACAAGGTGAGGTAAGCCACACAACCCATCAGCGGTAACAACACCGCGACGATTTTGATCAATGTCCAAATCACAGGCCACACCATGGTTGACCACCATGCATCGCGCATGAGTGTGAGTCCTGTGTTGTAAATAAAGTCAACCATGATCAATGAACTTCTCGCGCGTCAGCCGTGTGCTGAAGTGCAGGTGCACGGCGCACCAAAGCGTCGAGTTGATAAATGGATGCACTCACAGGTTGTGACGTGGCTGGCGTTGTGGTGATGGGTGTTATGGATTCATTAGACATCAATTCGGTGACGATGGAGGGCAACGCTTTGGCTCGCACTTGCTCAATCGTGTCAAATTCAAAATCGGGCACATGCATCATGGTGCCCAACACGCGCAATACTTTCCATGCAGGCCGTGTTTCTGCCAATGGTTTAACAACACCATGAAAACTTTGTGTACGGCCTTCGGTATTAACGAAAGTTCCAGCTGTTTCTGTAAAAGGTGAAATCGGCAACAATACATCGCTGATGTCTAAATTGGTTTTGAATGGTGAGAGTGTGACCACCATATCGGCTTTGCTCAATTGACCCTCGCCATAAGCAGTATCGAGCTTGGGCTCTGTATTAAGCAAGAAGACCGCTTTGAGTTGTGACGTTGTGATCATTTGCATGGCATTAAGACCATTGGCCTGCGGTTGCGCACCCACCATTTGTGCGCCCACTGTATTGGCTGATTCACCCAAATAACCAACGCTTGCATTGCATTGCTTGGCAATCCAATTGGCTAAATTTAAAAGTGATGATGCTTGTGGATGATGCGCCGCCGCATTGCCCAATAAAATGGCTTTGCGCTCACCACTCATCAATGAAGCTGCAATAGCCTTGGCTTGATCAGATGCTACTCCTTGCACAGGTGCAGTAGCACCACTTAGCGCAGCTACAGCAGTTGCAATATTGGCCAATGATTGCATCCACACGGTGGCATCAGCCAACATCACTTGCGATACTGACATGGCCCAATCGTATGAAGTGGCGTTGAGTGCGTGCACTTTGGCACCCCGACGTGCGGCTTGACGAATGCGTTGCGCCAACAAAGGTTGATCTTTGCGAATGTTGGAACCAATGATGAGCACGTGTTGCAAGTGAGATAACGATGCAATGGAAGTGCCCAACCAACGCACGCCTTTGGTGGCTGTGAAATCAGCGGCACGCAAACGTGAATCAATGTTGTCACTACCTAAACCACGCATCAATGCGCCAGCCAAATAAAGTTCTTCTGCTGTGCTATGAGGACTCGCCAACATACCAATGGTATTTGCACCGTGATTGGTTTTGATTTGTTGTAACCCATTGGCCACATAATCAAGCGCAGTTTGCCAATCCACAGTTGTCCACTCACCACCTTGTTTGATCATGGGTGCTGTGAGTCGGTCTGCACTATTAAGCGCCTCATAAGAAAAACGATCACGGTCAGCAATCCAACATTCGTTGATGTCTTCGTTTTCGAGTGGCACCACACGCATCACTTGGTTGTTTTTAACTTGAATAATGATGTTGGCGCCTGTCGCATCATGTGGACTGATGGATTTGCGACGACCCAACTCCCATGTGCGTGCTTGATAACGGAAAGGCTTGGATGTGAGTGCGCCCACAGGACACACATCAATCATGTTGCCCGACAACTCAGAATCTACTGTGTCACCGACAAAGGCTTCAATTTCGGAATGTTCACCGCGATGCGACATTCCCAATTCCATGACGCCTGCAATCTCTTGACCAAAGCGAACGCAACGCGTGCAATGAATGCAACGACTCATCTCTTCCATGCTGATGATTGGGCCCACGTCTTTGTGAAAGACCACGCGCTTTTCTTCTTCATAGCGTGAAGACGATCCACCGTAACCGACTGCCAAATCTTGCAATTGACATTCACCACCTTGATCGCAAATGGGGCAATCCAAGGGATGGTTGATAAGTAAAAATTCCATCACCGATTTTTGTGCTTTGATGGCGCGCTCAGTTTTGGTTTTGACCACCATGCCTTGCGTGACAGGTGTTGCACATGCGGGCATTGGCTTGGGCGCTTTTTCGACATCGACCAAACACATGCGGCAGTTGGCCGCAATGCTGAGTTTTTTGTGATAGCAGAAATGAGGAATGTAAGTGCCTAATTTTTCGGCCGCATGCATCACCATGCTGCCTTCAGTCACTTCTACTTTTTTGCCGTCGATTTCGATTTCAACCATGTGCTTTTATCCCATCAAACATACGCGGGGACCATACAGGTCTTGTGCGTGATGTGGTATTCAAATTCGGGGCGAAAGTGCTTGATCATGCCGCGAACAGGCATGGCCGCCGCGTCACCCAAAGCGCAAATGGTTCTACCCATGATGTTTTCAGCCACGTTGTCGAGCATGGCTAAATCAGATTCTTTGCCTTGTCCGCTTTCAATGCGCTCAACCACGCGCCACAACCAACCCGTACCTTCGCGGCAAGGTGTGCATTGTCCGCATGATTCATGCATATAAAAATAAGATAATCGTTGCAAGCTCTTGACCATGCAACGCGTGTCATTCATAACGATGACTGCACCTGAGCCCAACATCGATCCTGCTTTGGAGATGCTGTCGTAATCCATGGTGATATCCATCATCATGTTGGCGGGCAACACAGGCGCCGATGAGCCGCCTGGAATCACAGCTTTGAGTGCTCTGCCCTCGCGCATACCGCCAGCGAGTTCTACCAATTTAGAAAACGGCGTGCCCATGGGAATTTCATAATTTCCAGGACGCTCGACGTCGCCGCTGATAGAGAAAATTTTGGTGCCCCCATTGTTGGGTTTACCGCATGCCAAATAGGTAGCGCCACCATTGCGAATAATCCAAGGGACTGCCGCAAATGTTTCGGTGTTGTTAATGGTGGTGGGTTTGCCATACAAACCAAAGCTTGCAGGAAAAGGTGGCTTGAAACGCGGTTGGCCTTTTTTGCCTTCTAAAGATTCGAGCAATGCGGTTTCTTCACCGCAAATATAAGCACCGAACCCATGTGATGCATGCAGCTGAAAATTAAAGCTGCTACCCATGATGCAGTTACCCAAATAACCCGCTGCACGCGCTTCTTCAAGAGCGGCTTCAAAGCGTTCGTAGCTTTGAAAAATTTCACCATGGATGTAGTTGTATCCCACCGAGATACCCATTGCATAAGCAGCGATGGCCATACCTTCAATCACAATGTGTGGATTGAATTGCAAAATGTCACGATCTTTGCAAGTACCTGGCTCGCCCTCGTCAGAATTACAGACCAAATACTTTTGACCTGGAAATTGACGTGGCATGAAACTCCATTTCAAGCCTGTTGGAAAACCTGCGCCTCCACGACCACGCAAACCTGACTCTTTGACAATGGCGATGACTTCTTCGGATGTGAGACCTTCAGATCCATCTTTGCCTAAAATTTTGCGCAAAGCTTGATAACCGCCGCGCGCTTCGTAATCTTTGATGGGCCAATTGCGACCATTGAGATCGGCATAAATTTGTGGATTGAGGTGACGATTGTGAAAACAGGTTTCAACGCCAGTTGCGTTGAATTGCGACAGCACTTGTTGGGCGTTCATGATTGACCTCCACTTGCACGCAAGCCATCAATGAGTTGATCAATTTTTTCGTGACTCATAAAACTGCACATGCTCCGATCGTTAACCAACATCACAGGCGCATCGGCGCAAGCACCCATGCACTCGCCCGGTTGTAATGTAAACATTCCGTCGGAAGTGGTTTCACCCACTGCTACATTTAATTTTTTGCACAAATAGTTGAGCGTGTCTTGACCGTGCGTGAGTTGACAGGGTAAATTGGTGCAGACGTTGATTTTGAATTTACCAACGGGCGTCAAGTTGTACATGTTGTAAAAAGTTGAGACTTCGTGCACAGCCATGGGCGCCATACCCAAGTAATGCGCAATAGAGAGTTCTGCAGATAAGTTGACGTGCCCTGCTTCTTGCTGAACGATAGACAAGCAAGCCATCACGGCCGATTGTTTTTGGTCCGCCGGATACTTGGCCACTTCACGCGCAAAACGCGCAAGAGTCGCCTCGGAAAAAACCGCAGGCTCTACTGTGGTGGGTTTTATCTTCGCATTCATCGGTCGATTTCCCCAAACACAATGTCCATGGTGCCAATAACGGCAACCGTATCAGCGATCATGTGACCGCGAGCCATTTCATCCATCGCTGCTAAATGTGCAAAACCAGGTGCACGAATTTTGAGACGATATGGTTTATTGGCGCCATCACTGACCAAATAAATTCCAAACTCACCTTTGGGATGCTCAACGGCAGCATAGGCTTCACCTTCGGGGACGTGGAAACCTTCGGTGAATAATTTGAAGTGGTGAATCAATTCTTCCATACTGGACTTCATCGATTCACGGCTCGGTGGTGCAACTTTGTGATTGCTTGTAATAACAGGGCCGGGGTTGTTGCGTAACCATGACACGCATTGTTGAATAATGCGATTGGATTGACGCAACTCAGCCACGCGAACCAAATATCGGTCATAGCAGTCGCCTGTTTTGCCAATTGGAATATCAAAATCCATTTGATCGTAAACATCATAGGGTTGATGCTTGCGCAAATCCCATGCAACGCCCGAACCACGCAACATCGCGCCCGTGAATCCTAAATTTTTGGCACGATCAGGTGTTACTACACCAATACCGACGGTGCGTTGCTTCCAAATGCGGTTGTCGGTGAGCAATGTTTCGTACTCGTCGATTAACTTGGGGAAACGCTTGGTGAAATCATCAATAAAATCTAAAACAGAGCCTTGGCGATTTTCATTGAGACGCGCAATGGCTTTTGCGTTTTTGATTTTGCTGACCTGATACTGTGGCATGGTGTCAGGTAAATCGCGATACACACCACCAGGTCTGAAATACGCTGCATGCATGCGCGCACCCGATACAGCCTCGTAAATATCAAATAAATCTTCACGTTCGCGAAAGCAATAAATGAGAATATTCATTGCGCCGCAATCAAAACCATGACAACCCAACCACAACAAGTGATTGAGCACGCGCGTGATTTCTGCAAACATCACACGAATGTATTGCGCACGAACTGGCACATCGAGGCCCATGAGTTTTTCGATGGCCAAACAATACGCGTGTTCGTTACACATCATCGACACATAGTCGAGTCGATCCATATAAGGCAAGGATTGAATATACGTTTTACTCTCGGCTAATTTTTCGGTGGCGCGATGCAACAAACCAATGTGTGGATCTGCGCGCTGCACGACTTCGCCATCCAACTCCAACACCAAACGCAACACACCGTGCGCAGCAGGATGCTGGGGGCCCAAATTGAGCGTGTAATTTTTGATATCAGCCATTAATGCAAACCACCGTAGTTGTCTTCACGAATGATGCGCGGCGTGATCTCACGCGGCTCGATGGTGACGGGTTGATAGATGACGCGCTTTTGTTCTGCGTCGTAACGCATTTCGACATGACCCGATACAGGAAAATCTTTGCGGAAAGGATGACCGATGAAACCGTAATCGGTGAGCAAGCGGCGCAAATCTTCGTGGCCTTCAAACACAATGCCGTACAGATCAAAAGCTTCGCGCTCAAACCAATTGACTGAACTCCAAATATCGTTAACCGATGACAACACGGGCATGTCTTCATCGGTTGCAAACACGCGCACACGCAAACGCCAGTTGTGTTGAATCGACAGCAAATGACTGACTGCCGCATAACGAGGACCGTCGGTATAAATCGAATGCGCACCATCTTTGTAAGCCGAATAATCCATGCCGCACAAATCGAGTAATTGCTCAAAAGCCAGTTGAGGATGATCGCGCAACGTCAGCGCGACTTCGTGATAGTGAGTTGCATCAACGGTGAGTGTGAGTTCACCCAATGCAAATTGAAGTTGTTTGATTTTGCTGCCCAATGCTTGTTGCAAAGCGGCCTGCAAGCGATCGGTAGACTGAGTCATTTTTTGTGTCAACCTTATCTGGCGATGGTGTTTTCGCGACGAATTTTGTTTTGCAATTGCAAAATGCCATACATCAATGCTTCGGCAGTAGGCGGACATCCGGGTACGTACACATCAACAGGCACGATACGATCGCATCCACGCACCACCGAATAGCTGTAGTGATAGTAGCCACCACCATTGGCGCAAGAACCCATGGACAAGACCCAACGGGGTTCAGACATTTGATCGTAGACCTTGCGCAATGCAGGCGCCATTTTGTTGCACAAGGTGCCCGCCACAATCATTAAGTCGGATTGACGTGGACTAGGTCTAAAGAGCATCCCAAAGCGATCGAGGTCGTAACGCGCAGCACCTGCGTGCATCATCTCAACAGCACAACAAGCCAAACCAAAAGTCATGGGCCATAGTGAGCCTGTTTTGGCCCAATTGACCACCGAATCGTAAGACGTGGTGATGAAGCCTTCGTTGAACACACCTTCAAGCGACATGAATTACTCCCAATCGAGGGCGCCTTTTTTCCATTCGTAGACAAAGCCCACGACCAGAATGCCCAGAAAAATCATCATGGCCCAAAATCCTGCGGGGCCGATTTCCTTGAGCGACACAGCCCAAGGGAAGAGAAAAGCAATTTCGAGATCGAACAAAATAAAAAGAATAGCGACGAGGTAATAGCGCACGTCGAATTTCATGCGAGCGTCTTCGAAGGCTTCGAAACCACATTCGTAGGGGGAATTCTTAGCTGTATCGGGACGCTGAGGACCCAACAGATAACCGAGGACTTGAGGCGCAACACCAACGCCTAAGCCCACCAAAATGAACAGGAGGACTGGGAGGTACTGCTCTAGGCTCATCTGAATCTCAATCGTTGAAGCATTTGCATTTGCTCAGTTTGTTATAAATGGTTGACACCAGGTTTACAACAGGCCTGATTTTTTGGAATGGTGCCGTCGGCGAGACTCGAACTCGCACAGCTTTCGCCACTACCCCCTCAAGATAGCGTGTCTACCAATTTCACCACGACGGCTCGGGTTGCCCGTCAAGGCGCCAATGAATTGCGGCACCAAGACAGCCTAACAGTTTACCCCGAAAAACTCTGTGTTTTGTATAGTAATCAGATAGATTGCGAGCCAAATTGAGAAATTTATTTGCCAGGAATTTGATTGACCGGTTGCGCAGGCGCGGTTGGGGTCGTTGTAGGTACTTGTCCTGGCTGTGTGGGCGCAGGAATCGATGCATCAAAAGGCGCAGATTGAGTACCTGGAATTTGTGAACTGGGCTTAGCAGGAACAACCATTGTTTTTTCTAAAACACTGCCCGATGAAGCGGGGCGAATATTTCCAAAATAAGCCAAGCCCAATGTGCAAACAAAAAAAACGGCAGCTAAAACAGATGTGGTGCGCGATAGAAAATTGGCGCCACCTGATGCACCAAACAAACTCCCTGATCCACCCGAACCGAATGCAGCGCCCATATCAGCACCTTTACCGTGCTGAACCAAAATCAAACCAATCATGCCTAAAGCAGACAAAATTTGAACCAATAAAAGAATGTTGTGAAGCAATGTCATGAATAACTCCGAGAAATCTTTGTTTAGCGTGATGCCGCTTGAATAATGGATAAAAAATCTGCCGCCTTGAGTGACGCGCCACCAATGAGTCCGCCATCAATATCGGCTTGGTCTAACAGTTGTTGTGCATTGCTTGCATTAATACTGCCACCATACAAAATTTTGATGCGATCCACACTGGATGACGCCGCTTTGAGTTGTGCACGAAGCAAAGCATGAACAGTTTGCGCTTGCTCAGGCGTTGCTGTTTTGCCAGTACCAATTGCCCATACAGGCTCGTAAGCAACCACAATTTCTGAAATGCAATGTCCATTGACTTGAATAACCGCTGCGAGCTGTCGCTTGACCACTTCTTCTGTATGATGCTCTTCGCGTTGTTGCAAAGTTTCGCCTACACACACAATCGGTGTGATGCCAAACGCCAACGCACGTTGTGCTTTGGTGGCAACAACCGCATCGGTTTCTGCGTGATATTGACGTCGCTCTGAATGCCCTACCAATGCATAACGCACATGCAATTCACGCAACATAGCGCCAGATGATTCGCCAGTGTAAGCACCTTGTTCGTGCGCCGATACGTCTTGCGCGCCCAATGCAATGCGTGAGTTGGCGATCAATTGCTGAACCTGAGACAAATAGGGCATGGGCACGCACATGGCGATATCACACCCCTGGGAGGGCAAACCTTGCATGACTGAATGAACGAGATCATGATTGGCAGCAAGACTGCCATTCATTTTCCAATTGCCTGCAATCAATTTAGTTTTCACGCCCGTCCCTTTGTGTCAATTACTCAGGTTGATGCGGTGCTTGATCGTTGTGTTGTTGATGCTGTTGTTCGTCGTGATGTTGCGGCTCAGGACGCTCCATCAACGCTTTCATCGACAACTTGATGCGACCTTTTTCATCGGTCTCGAGCACTTTGACGCGAACGATTTGTCCTTCGGCCAAAACGTCGGTGACCTTGGCAATACGCTCGTGGCTAATTTGACTGATGTGCAACAAACCATCTTTACCTGGTAACAAATTGACCAATGCACCGAAGTCGAGAATTTTGGTGATAGGGCCTTCGTAAATTTTGCCCACTTCGACTTCTGCCGTGATTTCGAGAATGCGACGCTTTGCTTCATCGGCCTTGGCACCGTCTGTTGCAGCGATGGTGATCGTGCCGTCTTCTTCAATGTTGATTTGAGTGCCTGTTTCTTCAGTGAGTGCGCGAATGACTGCGCCGCCTTTGCCAATCACATCACGAATTTTTTCGGGATTGATTTTGAGTGTGAATAATTTGGGTGCAAAGTTGCTCACATCCGTTTTGGCTTCGCTCATTGCTTCTTGCATTTTGCCCAAGATGTGCATGCGAGCTTCTTTGGCTTGCGCCAATGCGACTTGCATAATTTCTTGTGTAATGCCTTGGATTTTGATGTCCATTTGTAATGCAGTGATACCGTTGGTGGTGCCTGCGACTTTAAAGTCCATGTCACCCAAATGATCTTCGTCACCCAAGATGTCGGTGAGAACTGCAAAACGACTGCCTTCTTTGATAAGACCCATGGCGATACCTGCCACGTGCGCCTTCATCGGCACACCTGCGTCCATGAGAGACAAGCAACCACCGCAAACAGAAGCCATAGAAGATGAACCATTGGATTCGGTGATTTCGGAAACTACACGCATGGTGTATGGGAATGATTCTTTGTCGGGCAAACAAGCGGCTAATGCGCGCTTGGCTAAACGACCGTGACCAATTTCGCGACGCTTAGTGCTGCCCATGCGACCGACTTCACCTGTGGCAAAGGGAGGCATGTTGTAGTGGAACATGAAGCGATCTTCAAATTCGCCAGCCAATGCATCGATGCGTTGAGCATCGCGTTCTGTGCCTAATGTGGTGATGACCAAGGCTTGTGTTTCGCCACGTGTGAACAATGCGGAGCCGTGTGTTCGGGGCAAAACACCGTTGCGAATTTCGATGGGACGCACGGTGCGTGTGTCGCGTCCGTCGATACGGGGCTCGCCCGCCAAAATTTGACCGCGAACCAAACGTGCTTCGATTTCAAAAAATAAATTTTCGACTTTGACATCATCAAACTCGACGCCTTGTTCTTTGAGCGTTGCTTTGACCGATGCATAAGCTTCACGACACGCTTGTGTACGTGCTTGCTTGTTGCGAATTTGATAGGCTGCGCTGAGTGTGCCTTCGGCCAATGATTTAACTTTGGATTCGAAAGAGTCATCGCGTGCAGGTGCAGCCCATTCCCAAGCGGGTTTACCAGCATCACGCACGAGTTCGTGAATAGCGTCGATGGCAACCTTGCCTTGTGTATGACCAAACACCACAGCGCCCAACATGATTTCTTCGGACAACTGAAGCGCTTCAGACTCGACCATTAACACGGCTGTTTCTGTTCCAGCAACAACCAAATCCATTACGCTGTCTTTGCGTTGTGTTTGACCTGGGTTGAGAACGTATTCGCCATTGATGTAACCGACGCGTGAAGCGCCAATGGGGCCATTGAATGGAACGCCTGAAATAGCCAATGCAGCGGATGATGCAATCATGGCTGCGATGTCAGCATCAACTTCGGGGTTGAGAGAAACTGTGTGAATGACCACGTGCACTTCGTTGTAAAAACCTTCGGGGAACAAAGGACGAATGGGACGATCAATAAGGCGACTGGTGAGTGTTTCTAACTCGGATGGCTTGGCTTCGCGTTTAAAGAAACTTCCAGGAATTTTGCCTGCTGCGTATGCTTTTTCGATGTAGTCCACAGTGAGTGGGAAAAAGTCTTGACCTGGTTTTGAGCTCTTGGACGCTACAACGGTGGCCAACACAACTGTGCCGTCCATGTCGAGCAATACGGCGCCAGTGGCTTGACGAGCAATTTCGCCTGTTTCCATGGTGACCGTGTGTTGTCCCCATTGGAATGTTTTGGTAACTTTGTTAAACAATGACATTGATATCTCCTGATATGAATGGGAAGTGAAGGCCACTTGCCCGAAGCCCGGAGAAGGTCGCTATAGAACACGATGCCATTCCATAAAAAGGCCCAACGGCCGCTTTTGGAATGACACAGCTTCGCTCCATATACGCTGTCCCTATCCGAAAAAACACCCAACAAAATGAGCAAAACGCCTGAGGTATTGAGAGATAACTCAGGCGTTTGAACTGTTGCCGAGTATGGATTACTTACGTAAACCGAGTTTGGCGATTAACGCCGTATAACGGCTTGAATCTTTCGATTTGAGGTAGTCGAGCAATTTGCGACGGCGACTCACCATGCGCAATAAACCACGACGACCGTGATGGTCTTTGGCGTGTGTTTTGAAGTGTGGAGTGAGTTCGTTGATACGAGCGGTGAGGAGTGCAACTTGCACTTCTGGACTACCCGTATCGCCGGTGCTGCGCGCATTGGCCTTAACGACCTCGGCCTTATTAAGTGTGGTCATGATAATTCCTTTAAATGTTTGACTTGCGTTGACAGCCGGAAATGCCAGACAACGTGCGCCTTGAACCCGAATGGGCAAAGCCTTGAAATTATAGCGCTTTTTGGAGCCATTGTTGTAGACGCCCCACGCCCTGCCCCAAGCGGGAAACGTCCTTAGAGGCGAAGCACCAACGCAGCCAGCCCTGCGCCTGTGGGGCGAAGGCGTTGCCAGGCGCCAGCCCTAGGCCCGCCTCTTTGACCAAGCGCTTAGCTATCACGAGTGAATCGTCCCCTGCGCCATGCAGCCTAAAAAAAGCATACATACCGCCCTTGGGCGACGCCACCTGCACTTGAGGCAATTGGGACAATGCCCCCACCAAACTGTCCCTACAGGTTTGAAGATGCTTGACCACCCTGGGCGTGACTTCGGATTCTCTTTGCAAAGCCACGATGCCTGCGCGTTGGGTAAAAACACTGGCGCACGAGGTATTGAATTCAATGAGCTTGCCAATACTATCGGTCATATCTGGTGGCATCACCATCCAACCCAAACGCCATCCCGTCATCAAATAACTTTTTGAAAAACTATGAACCACGACCAAACGATCTTGCGCTTGGGCCACATCTAAAAAACTGGGCGCACAGTGGTTGAAAGTGGGCTCGTAGTAAAGACTTTCATACACCTCGTCGGCCAAGATCCATGTACCTGTTTTTCGGCAATGCGCAAGAATTGCTTTTTGTTCATCGGGGGTGAGCGTCCATCCCGTTGGATTGTTGGGGGCGTTGATGATGAGCAATCGCGTGGAAGGTGTGATCGCATCCATGAGTTGTTGCAAATCCAACTGCCACGCACCGTTGATGGGTTGGAGTGCAACGGTTGTGAGTTGCGCACCCATGATCAGCGCATGCGCGGTGAGATTGGGCCAAACGGGAATCACCGCCACCACGCGATCGCCCGGATCCACAATCGCTTGCACTGCCATCATCAATGCATTGACACCACCTGGCGTGACTGCAATTCGATTGATATCAATGAGATTACCACCATGACCGTGTCGATGTGACATATTGTTTGCAATTACTTGACGCAAATCTGGCAATCCCAAATTGTGCGCATAAAAAGTTTCGCCTTGTTGCAAAGAATCGATGGCGGCTTGACGAATAAAGTCTGGCGTGACTTCATCGCTTTCTCCAAACCAAAATGCAAGCACATCGGGTCGCCCCATCGCTGCATTAGCGACTTCGCGAATTTTGGATTCAGCAAGAGAAAGTATGGATAAACGCATAGCGCCTCAGGGTTTTTGCATTTGACAAGTGGTAACTTGCTCTGTTTGTATTGAGTTGAGTTGCAAGATTGTTTTGAAACCCAATCCAGAACCCTCAACATCGTAGAGCAAACCATCGGTTGATTTTTTTTGCATTACACCCACCACTATGGGTTGTTGCAATTGATGATCGGTTGCACGCATCCAAGTTTTGTGCCCCCATAAGTCAATGCGTTGATCCTCTAAACCTTTAGCAATGCTTTGCGCATCTGTTTTTTTGGATTGATCCACAGCACTAGAGAGCATCTCTAACATCACTTGCATGCGCAAGTGCATGTAATCTTCGGATTGTTTGGTAAACCGTTTTAAAAATTGTTGATACAATTGCTCTGCTGATTTGTTGGGAGTATTGGGCATCCACTCGGCAACTGCTATGACCTTGTCAACACCCGCGTCCCCAATAGCAGAAGGTACGCCAAGCGCATTGCCATAAAACGTATAAAACTTTCCATCAAAGCCCGCTTCTTTGGCGGCCTTGACTAACAATGTGAGATCGTTGCCCCAGTTACCCGTGATAACTGCTTGCGCACCACTGCTTTGTATTTTTTGGATGTAAGGTAAGAAATCTTTGATGCGACCGATGGGATGCAATTCCTCACCCACAATGGTGACGTCGGGCCTGATGGCGCCAAGTTGTTTGCGCGCTTGTCGGTTAACCGATTGACCAAAACTGTAATCTTGTCCAATGAGATAAATTTTTTGCAATGCGCGATCAGCTTTGATGACTTGCATCAATGCATTCATTCGCATATCGGAGTGAGCATCAAAACGAAAATGCCAATAGCTGCATTTTTCTTGCGTGAGCGAAGGCTCTACAGCCGCGTAGTTAAAAAATAAAACTTGTTGTTGGGAATTGCGTTCATTGTGTTTTTGTATCGCCTCCATCAACACCAATGCTGTTGACGAACTGTTGCCTTGTAAAATAATTTTCGCTCCATCGTCGATGGCCAAACGCAATGCAGATAAAGCTTCTTCGTTTTGTCCTTTACTGTCGTAATGTTTCAAAACATATGTTTTGTTCGTTTTATTGTTGCTGTTAATGCGCTCAACGCCCCAGGCCAAATTGCGCAAAACCGCTTCACCTGTATTTGCGAACGGGCCACTTAAACTTTCGATAAGAGCGAGTTGAATAGGTTGCGCAATTGCGATTACGCTTGTAATCGCATTAAAAATTAAAAAAATAAATAAAGCGACAAAACGCATCAACTTTTTAGTAAAAAAAACCATTCTATTAACTTAAAACAGAGTGAATTTGAGACAGTGGCCAGCGCGGCAAAACATCAAACGCGTAATCTTTTTGATAGACGGCACAACCCGATTGAACGCGCATGGCCGCAGCCAACGCAATCATTGCGCCATTATCGGTGCACAAATGCATCTCGGGATAATGCACGCGAATATTTTTTTGTGCACACGCGTCATTGAGTTGTTGTCGCAAATTTTGATTGGCACCGACGCCACCTGCAATCACCAATCTTTTTAAACCTGTTTGATTTAATGCAGCCAAAGATTTTTTGACCAAGACTTCAACAATTGCAGCCTGCGTAGATGCCGCCAAATCGTTTTTGTGTTGCTCCAACATGTCGCCTAATTTTTTGGCTTGCGTGAGCACTGCGGTTTTAAGACCCGCAAAAGAAAAATCTAAGTTGTGACTGTGAAGCAAAGGACGCGGCAATTTAAATGCTTGAGGATTTCCGAGTTCGGCCAATTGGGCGAGAACGGGACCGCCCGGATATGGCAAACCCATTAGTTTGGCGGATTTATCAAAGGCTTCACCTGCTGCGTCGTCAATTGTTTCGCCCAATAAATGGTATTGCCCTACAGCATCGACTTGCATGAGTTGCGTATGACCGCCAGACACAAGCAATGCCACAAACGGAAATTGGGGTGGATCTTCACTTAAAAAAGGTGACAACAAATGCCCCTCGAGGTGATGCACGCCCATCACAGGTAAATTAAGGGAAGCGGCTAATGCGCAAGCAACGCCGGCACCGACCAACAAAGCGCCAGCCAAACCAGGTCCGCGCGTGTAAGACACAAGCCCAATATTTTGCAAAGTGATATCTGCTTCTTTTAAAACTTGACGTGTGAGTGGCAAAACGCGACGTATGTGATCTCTGCTCGCCAACTCGGGAACAACGCCGCCATAGGCTTGGTGCATGCTGATTTGTGAATAAAGTGCATGCGACACCAACGTAGGAGCTCGATCGGCGTGCTCAGGCGAATTCGCTCGCACAAGAGCGACGCCTGTTTCGTCACACGATGATTCAATTCCGAGTACCCACATAGGTGTTTAGTGTAGTGGGACAATAGGGGCTTATGGCGATTGCACATTACATCAAAGAAATTGGACGCGGCAAAGAAGGCGCACGTTCGTTGTCGCGCGAACAATCGTGTGATTTGATGTTACAAATTTTGAATGGCGGCGTGAGTGACCTAGAAATCGGTGGTTTTTGCTTGGCAATGCGCATCAAAGGCGAAACCACGCAAGAAATGCTGGGGTTTTTGGATGCGGTTCATTCGTGTCTTCAAAAAATTCCCAATCCCCACCATCAACCCGTTGTGGTGATCCCAAGCTACAACGGCGCACGCAAATTGCCCGTGCTCACCCCTTTGTTAGCCGCTAGTTTAGCGCGCGCGGGGCTCGCTGTTTTGGTCCATGGTTGCCAAACAGAGGACAAACGTGTTTCTTGTGCCGATGTTTTCAAAGAAATGGGTATCGAGCCGTTAACAAAAATAAATGCGATCGAGCCTGGCGTTGTGGCTTATACACCCACAGCATTACTATGCCCAGCATTGAAAAAATTATTAGATGTGCGACGCATAGTGGGGTTGCGAAATCCTGCGCATAGCTTGGTTAAATTAATGATGCCCGTTGATGGTGAACAATATCTAGTCACCAGCTACACGCACCCCGAATACGCAACATCCATGTTAGACACTTTGCAACATATGAAAGCCAATGCACTTTTGTTGCGTGGCACCGAAGGCGAGCCCGTTGCTGATCCCCGTCGCACGCCACAAATGCAATGGATACAACAGGGTCAAATCATCAAAACAACCAAAGCCGCCGAAGGCCCAATCGTGCAAATGCCGCAATTGCCAGCCATCGATGCAAAATCCACCGCTCGCTACATCCTTGAGAAATTGGGGTCAGATACCAATTTACAGATCCAAGGGATTTTGAGCGCATGCGGTTTGGAGGTGGTGTGAAGGGTCGTGTTTTTTTAGTCGGTGCAGGACCTGGTGACGCAGAGCTGCTCACGCTCAAAGCCGTGCGTGTTATCAGGTCAGCCACTGTTTTATTGGTCGATGATTTGGTGAGCGATGAAGTGCTTGCGTATGCCAATGCCAATGCACGTGTGGTTTATGTGGGCAAGCGCGGTGGTTGCGCTTCAACGCCGCAAGCGTTCATCGAAAAACTAATGGCGTCTCAAGCATTGGCAGGTGAAACTGTGGTACGTTTAAAAGGTGGAGACCCTTTTATTTTTGGCCGTGGTGGTGAAGAGGTTGAGCATTTGCGTTCGCATGGCATCGAAGTTGATGTGGTGAACGGTATTACGTCGGGGCTTGCTGCTGTCACTTCGATGGGCGTGCCTCTAACGCACCGCACTCACGCACACGGCGTGATCTTTGTAACTGGTCACGCAACGCCTCACAAGGATGGCGTCGATTGGTCGCAACTCGCACAAACAGCGCATCAATCTCGCTTAACTTTGGTCATTTATATGGGCTTCAAAGCATGCGCTCACATACAAGTGGGTCTTTTAAACGGTCTCCCAAAGGACACGCCCGTCTTAATCGTTCAAAATGCCAGTTTGCCCACGCAACGCCAAAAATCCTCTCAATTGGATCAATTAGTCGATACAATTAACAAAAAAGAACTACAAAGTCCGTGCATAATAGTTGTGGGCGATGTTTTAAAGGGATTAGCCACCCTCTCGAGCCAGCCGCCCGTCGCGTGCGAAAATACTCATTTAACCGCTACCTAAAGCCCCACCGGAATCAGCATGGACGCAGAACGCATCAATCAAATTGGCAACACCCTCACAGACCTGAGCGCTCGCGCATCAGATCTTCGGAGGTATCTTTGACTACGATGCCAAATCTGAACGATTAAGAACAGTCACAGCGTCCCTCGAAGACCCCACCGTTTGGAATGATCCCAAAAAAGCCCAAGAATTGGGTAAAGAAAAAAAAGCACTCGATGATGTTGTATTAACGTTATCTCGCCTCGATCAAGAACTCGCCGACAACAGTGAGTTGTTTGAAATGAGTCGCGACGACAACGACGAAGCAGGTCTTCTCACCTTAGAAACCGAATCCAAAAAAATCACTGAAGAAGTTGAAAAATTGGAATTCAGGCGAATGTTTAACAATCCCGCCGATCCCAACAATGCATTCTTAGATATTCAAGCAGGCGCGGGCGGAACAGAGGCTTGCGATTGGGCGAGCATGTTGCTCAGGCAATATCTCAAATACGCCGAACGCAAAGGTTTTAAAGCCACATTAGAAGATGAATCTCCTGGTGATGTCGCAGGCATCAAAGGCGCAACGCTCAAAATTGAAGGTGAATACGCATACGGTTTGCTGAGAACAGAAACTGGCGTGCATCGTTTGGTTCGCAAGTCCCCGTTTGATTCTTCGGGTGGACGGCACACAAGTTTTGCAAGTATTTTTGTGTATCCAGAAATTGATGACTCCATTGAAATCGACATTAACCCTGCCGATGTTCGTACCGATACTTATCGTGCAAGTGGCGCGGGCGGTCAACACATCAACAAAACAGATTCGGCGGTTCGGCTCACACACGTGCCCACAGGCATCGTTGTCCAGTGTCAAGACTCGCGCAGTCAACACACCAACCGCGATGTCGCATGGCGACGTTTGCGCTCGCGCTTGTATGACTATGAAATGAGAAAGCGCATGGACGCGCAACAAAAATTGGAAGACACCAAAACCGATGTCGGTTGGGGTCATCAAATTCGAAGCTATGTGCTCGATCAAAGCCGCATCAAAGATTTGCGTACCAATGTTGAAATATCCAATACACAAAAAGTATTGGACGGCGACTTGGACTCATTCATTGAAGCATCACTCAAACACGGCGTTTGATTTTTTAAGGGAGACACGCGATGTTGCGTGAAGGAACGACTGCTGTGATTCGTCGCGAAGACTATTGCGCCCCAGCATTTTGGATTGATACCGTTGATTTGACGTTTGATTTAGATCCTGTCAAAACACGCGTACTCAACAAAATGACGGTGCGTCGCAATTCAAGTGAGCCCGTACAACCCTTGCGCCTCGATGGCGAGGAACTCAATTTGTCGCGCGTATTGGTTAACGGCCAAGGTACGAGTTTTAAAATCGACGGCAATCAACTCGTTATTGAAAATTTACCCAAAGGCAACGATGCTTTTGATTTAGAAATTTTTAGCATTTGCAATCCAAGTAAAAATACACAACTATCGGGCTTGTATGTGAGTCAATCGGCGTTTTTTACGCAATGCGAAGCTCAAGGTTTTAGACGCATCACATATTTTTTAGACCGTCCCGATGTGATGGCGAGTTACACCGTCACACTGCGCGCAGACAAACAAACTTATCCCGTTCTTTTATCCAACGGTAACTTAATTGAACAAGGTAATTTAGAAGACGGAAAACATTTTGCCAAGTGGGTTGACCCGCACAAAAAACCAGCGTATTTGTTTGCATTGGTTGCAGGCAATTTGGTTTGTAGAGAGCAACGCATTACTGCGCGTTCTGGCAAAGAACATCTGTTACAAGTTTATGTTCGATCGGGTGATTTGGATAAAACAGATCATGCCATGCATTCACTCATGGCCAGCATTGCGTGGGACGAAGCTCGTTTTGGTTTGAGCTTGGATTTGGAGCGCTTCATGATTGTGGCGACATCCGACTTCAATATGGGCGCCATGGAAAACAAGGGATTGAATATTTTCAATACCAAGTATGTGTTGGCCTCTCCTGCGACTGCAAGTGACACCGATTACGCCAACATTGAAAGCGTTGTGGGTCATGAATATTTTCATAACTGGACTGGCAACCGTATTACTTGCAGAGATTGGTTTCAGCTCTCGTTAAAAGAAGGCCTTACGGTTTTTAGAGATCAAGAATTTAGTCAAGATTTGGCGGACACTTCTTCTGCCCGCGCGGTTAAGCGCATTGAAGACGTACGCGTATTGCGCACCGTTCAATTTGCAGAAGATGCGGGTCCAATGGCGCATCCCGTTCGACCCGACAGTTACATAGAGATTAATAATTTTTACACCGTGACCATTTATGAAAAAGGTGCAGAGGTGGTTCGCATGATGCAAACTTTGGTGGATCGTGATGGTTTTGCCAAAGGCATGAAGTTGTATTTTGAAAGACACGACGGTCAAGCCGTAACCTGTGACGACTTTGCTCAATGCATTGCAGATGCAAACCCCACTTCTACCTTGTCAAAACATTTGGATGGGTTTAAGCGTTGGTATACACAAGCCGGCACACCTCATGTGCACGCACACGGTCACTATGATACCGAGACGCAGCGATACACAATGTTGGTGAAGCAATCGTGCAGCCCCACACCAGGACAACTCATCAAGCAAGCGTTTGTGATTCCAGTTGAGTTGGGTTTGGTTGCAAAAGACGGCACTGAACTTCTTGCTTCGCAATTACATGTGATCACTGAGCCTCAACACACGTGGGTGTTTGAAGGCATT
>RFYV01000042.1 GCA_009921265.1 Betaproteobacteria bacterium
CGATTACTGGAGGTTGATTGAATGAGCACCAAAACAGACCCCCTTGTTTTGTATGGAGAGTCATTTCAAAGTCGATTGATGTTGGGTACATCACGCTATCCTTCACCTAAAATTTTGATGCAATCGGTCGATTTAGCGCAACCGTGCATGCTTACCGCCTCTTTGCGCAGACAAGCCGCCAACGCAGATTCTTCGCAAGATTTTTGGAAACTCTTGCAAGACATGAAAACACCCGTGCTTCCCAATACCGCAGGCTGTCACACGATTCAAGAAGTCATCACCACAGCAGAAATGGCGCGTGAAGTTTTTCAAACCGATTGGATCAAACTCGAACTCATTGGCGACGATTACACATTGCAACCCGACACCTTGGGTTTGCCAGACGCCGCGCATCAATTGATTCAGCGTGGATTTAAAGTGTTGCCCTACAGCACCGATGATTTGGTGTTGTGTCAAAAATTAATTGATGTGGGTTGTCAAGCGGTGATGCCATGGGCCGCGCCCATCGGTACAGGCAAGGGCCCGATCAACCCCTACGCTCTCAAAAATTTACGTGAGCGTTTGGATGTGCCTTTGATTGTGGATGCTGGATTGGGTTTGCCCTCGCATGCGTGTCAAGTGATGGAATGGGGTTACGACGCAGTGCTTCTGAATACTGCAGTTGCATTGGCACAAGACCCTGTTGCAATGGCCAACGCATTTGCTTTGGCTGTGAAAGCAGGTCGCAGTGCGTTTTTATCGGGTCCAATGCAAGAGCAAGAATCTGCTCAAGCCAGCACTCCTGTAATAGGTACCCCTTTTTGGCATCAACCATGAATCACATCGACATCGCCAAAGAAATTGCACACCATCATTCCCAACTACAAGTGGGCAGACCCATTCATTGGGACGATACGTTTAATAAGCAAGATGAACAATACCCCGAAATCACGCAAGCTGTTTTACGCGCATGCCGTCGTTTAGGCTTTATTGAAGACGATGCACAAGTGATTGCCAGCGCATGGGAATCTCAAATGCAACGTCATGCAAGCTTCGATCCATTGACGTGGCCTCATCGATCTGAAGATTTTGGAATTCGCGCGTTTCCAAGAGACGACGCATTTGCGCCCTGCCCACATCATTTGGGTTTGTATGTGGTGGTGCCCGATGCACAATGGGTCGATCGATTAACGCAAGCGGGTGTGGGCACCGTGCAATTGCGTTTCAAGTCTGAAGACAAGCAAGCCATTACCGAACAAATCAAATGGGCGATCAAAGCCGTGCAAGGCACTTCAACTTTGCTTTTCATTAACGATTTTTGGTCGTTGGCTATTGAACATGGCGCCTATGGTGTTCATTTGGGTCAAGAAGATATGGAAGAAGCACCCTTAGAAAAAATCAAATCAGCTGGACTTCGATTGGGTTTGAGTACGCATGGCTATGCAGAAATGCTCAAAGCCGATGCACACAGTCCAAGTTATATGGCTTTGGGCGCTGTGTTTCCTACAACACTCAAACGCATGAAAACAGCGCCACAAGGATTAGGCCGACTCGGTGCCTACGTTCAACTGATGAAAGGCTACCCCTTGGTTGCCATTGGCGGAATCGATGAGCAAAAAATTCCTGCTGTTTTAAAAACAGGCGTGAGATCGATTGCTATGGTTCGGGCGATTACAGAATCGAATCAACCCGAAATGGTTTGTAAAAAATTAATGGCGATGATGTATCAATTAAGATGAGCATTCATTTAATTTGAGATATTGAGTTTTTTAATTAAATCGCCATTAGATTTTTGGCTTTGCGCCAATAATTTTCCATAACTGATGCCGTCGTTGTATTGAACAGCCGTCATGGTTTTAGCAGACGTTGCAGCAAACTCAGCACTCACCACTGCTTTTTGGCAAGCATTGCGCAACCACGTGGTTGCATCAGCAGGCATTCCTTTGGGAGCGTATAAACCGATCATGCTGGGGTTGCCAGCTTGTTTAAATCCCATTTCTTTTAGAAGTGGAATACTGGGTAAATTAGGAATTTTGCCGTCGCCCGATATGGCCAATGCGCGCATGCCTTTGGACAAATTAACCATCAACATATTAGGAACAGTCACAGTGAAATCAACTGTGCCGTTGAGTGTTTGAACGCTCAGGTCGCCAATACTTTTAAACGGTACATGGTTGAACTTGACGTTGGATTCGCTGGCCACACTTTCGCCAAGCAAATGCATCGACGTTGCAACGCCGCCCGTTCCAAAATTCAGTTTCCCAGGCGACTTGCGGGCTGTTTCAATCAATTCATTGACGGTTTTAAATGGCGATTGAGGCCCAACCAAAAACAAAAACATGGTTGAATTGGTTTGGCAAATGAAATCAAAGTCTTCGCTTTTGTAGGGTAAGTTGGCATTGAGGTTGGGTTGAATGACAAACGCACCATCAGGACCAAAACCAAGCGTATATCCATCAGGCTTGGCTTTGGCAACGGCATCCACACCAATAATGGAAGACGCACCTTCTCGATTTTGAACAACCATGGGTTGATTACTCACTTTGGAGAACGCTTCAGCAAGACCTCGAGCAATGATATCGATTTGGGACCCTGCAGAAAGAGGCGTAATCAATACAATTGGACGAGATGGGAAAGTGTCTTGCGCTATCAAGTAAGTAGAACTCAATAATGAAACACAAACTACGAAGGTTTGTAAAAACTTCAAACAAGTAATTTTTTTCATTAGAATGTCTCTTTATTTTAAGTTATTGGAAAACCAAATTTAAAATCAGGACCGTTGGGTCTGGCAGACCAGGAGATGGGTGGTCCTTCTTTTAGTGGATCGATGAAACGCGGTTGCCACTCATCGGTGATGTAGTCCATATCACTAATCAGTTCCATCAAGCCGCCAAGGGGCGACCAAAAATACCACGTGAGGTTGGATCCAACGGTATGACGCCCTGGCCCATTGTGAGACTTCCATCCTTGCGTTTCAAGATAACGACCGCAATGCATGATGTGATCCATATCTCTGTACTCATAGGCAGAGTGTTGAAGTCCAAAATAATCGGGACCGTGGCATTCAAATAACAAGTTGTGGTGATCATGAGATGCACTAGCGCGCATAAAAAATCCCTTGTTACCCACGTTATCTGACAATTTAAATCCCATTCGTTGGATATAAAAATCAGATGCTTGTTGGGCGGCCTCTGGACTTGGCGATAAATAAACCACATGATTGATTCTTAAGGGATGTGTGGTTATTTTTTTGTGTGAACCTTCGGCGATTTGATTGATACGAACGGGGCTCCCGACCAAATTGAATTGTAAAGGTGCTTGAATCACTGGTGCGCGTTGGGTGACTGCAAAACCAATTGCATTATTGGAAATGTCGGTGCTGTGTAGCACACCGTCTGAGTCGACATGAACTTCACGGTCTTGTTGCAAATTATTTTTGATTTTTTCAAATGACTGTACGCTATCCAACCCCCAAATCACTTCACGCCCGCATGAGCCACTAAAGAAAGGACTCTTGTGATGCAATGCGGGTAAGGTTTTGTCATTGCTATGGCGCAAAACAATTTGTGTTTTTTCTTCAGTTGCAAATATTTTGCATTGAGGGTCGTGACTATCGATGTAATGAAAACCCCAATCAGTGAGGTAACGCGCGCATTCATCCACGTTTGATACGCCATAGATGATTTTTTCAATACCTAAAATAGACATGATTTAACAATTCTTTAAACAAAAATCTAAAACAACACCAGATACAGTCACATCATCAGTGCGAAATGAAAACGCAGGCGAATAATGATTGTGTCCTTGGAAAAGTTGCATACATGGTGACTTTCCGCTGAGTTCAATCAACTTCTTCGAAAGCTCTGCGCTATTGGCTTTAAACGATGGCGGATCAAATTCTGAATAACCAATAAAAACAGGCGTATCAAAGTAAGTGATATTGCCTAATAAATGCATTTTGTTGTACTGCGATTCATTGGATCCGTAATAATTAAGAGCGTTTTCAGAAACCTTGCCAGGTGTTACTGAAAATGGACCTGACAATAAAATAACTCCGCAAAAGCCTGGGCCCGATGGCAAGTGCATGTCTTTTCTAAATGCGTAATTAGCTACATGCGCGCCTCCTGCTGATTGACCGCAAATAAAAATTTTGCTGGGGTCGCCGCCGTATTGCGCCACGTGATCAATCGCCCATTGCAACGCCAACCCTACATCTTGCGATGCAGATGGCCAAGTGGCATGGGGTGCGAGTCGATAAGTAGCATTGATACCAATCATGCCATTTTCGGCAAAATAGTTTGCCACATTGCCATAGATATGCAGTCCTGCTGCGTTTTTGTTCCCACCCACAAACCCACCACCGTGGAAATAAATCACGGTTGCAAGACCTTGTCCGTTTGCAGACGGCACATGCACATCCAAAGATTGACGAGGATCAGTTCCATACGATTGATCGGCAATGATGTGAACATCGGGCATTGGTTTTTCTTTGTGAAATTGCAGATACATTTCTCGCGTTGCATCCAACACCGATTTATCCAATTGAGCACCCATTGCCATGATTTCTTTGGCAAATGCAGGACCTGAAATATTTTGAGACACGATTTTTACCACCTTCCAATAATGATGCCGACTTTTTCTGCACCCGCAGTACGTTCTTGTACCACATCGTCTGAAACTGTTACTCGATTTCTTCGCTCTGTGAGTCGCTCAAGCAACTCACCTTGAAACTCACTTCGAATTGATTGGGTATTTTTTGATTCACCTAAATCTTCTAATTCAAGCGGATCATTTTTGAGATCAAACAGTTGCGGACGAAAACCTTTGAAATAAACATACTTCCAATCATTTGTTTTTAACATATAGGCACGGGCCTGTGAAGGCTCTATCCCTAAATCGATTCTTGCTTGGTAGTACGAGTAATCAATTTCACTCAATGCGGCCTCTCGCCATGGCTGTTGATCTGAACGATCACGCATTTTGGAGAGCAAAGATTGGCCTTCAATTCTTTGCTCTGGCACTTTCACGTTCAGTGCTTCGAGAATGGTTGGCAATATATCGATTCCTTCAACCAATCGTTCGTCGACTTGTCCGCGCGTTGCATCAGCACGTGTATCGGGATCGACAATGATGAGTGGCACAGAGACGCTGGGTTCATGAAACAATTCTTTTTCACCCAACCAATGGTCGCCCATATAGTCGCCGTGATCGCTGGTAAAAACAATTAAGGTGTTATCCCATAATTGATTTTGTTTTAAATGATCCATCACGCGAGCCAATTGATCATCAATTTCTTTAATCAAGCCCATGTAAGCTGGCAACACCGTTTGACGCACATCATCACGTGAAAATGTTTGGCCCACCTCCATTTTCATAAAGGCTTGGTAAACAGGATGCGCCGTTTCTTTTTCTTTGACGTGTTTATTAGCGGGTGTATGCGCTACGTCTTTGAACATGTTGTGATAGGGATCGGGTGCGATATAGGGCCAATGCGGCTTGATATATGACAAATGCAAAACCCATGGCTTATCACCTGCATCATCGATGAAATCAATGGCGCGTTTCGTCATGTATGCGGTTTCCGAATGCGCCTTGTCGATACGCGCTGGATAAATGGAGTGACGCAAAGCCCAGCCACTCATCATCTCCCCTTTAGGCCCACGACCCGAATTGGCAAAATCATTCCATGGATTTGGGCTTTCATATCCATGACCTAGAAGCCATTTGTTATAGGCCAAATCGGGATTGAATTTTTGATTGGGATGCTCGCCATCATCTCGCTCCCAAGGTTCAAATCCGCATTCACTGGCCAAAACACCCAAATCACTACCTGCTGAAATACCCAGTTGTTGCATACCATCCAAATCTGGACGCATATGTGTTTTACCTGCCAAGGCCACACGAATACCATGCGGTCTTATATAGTCCCCCAAGGTAAATTCACCAATATGGAGTGGTACAAAATTCCAAGAAGCCCCGTGACTAAAAGCTGTGCGCCCCGTATACAAAGACATGCGTGCGGGACCGCAGACGGGCGAACTGGTGAGGGCTTGTGTAAACCGCACGCCACGCTTGGCCAAGGCATCGATGGTTGGTGTTTTTAAATGCGGATGACCATAACAACTCAGGTGATCACGCCTGAGTTGATCGGCCATGATGAATAAAACATTTTTGACTTGGCTCATTGCGTATCCAATAAAAAATCAAAGTCATTCATCGACAATTGAATTGGACAAAGTACCGATTCCTTCAATTTCAATTTCACAGATATCGCCTGGTTGCATCCACACGGGTTGTGTTCTTGCATAACCCACGCCAGCAGGCGTACCCGTAATAATGACGTCACCTGGCATTAAAGTGATGCACTCGGTGATGAGGCATAGGGCTTCCTTTACGTCCCATAAAAAATCATGCGTATTGGCGTCTTGCATTATTTTTCCGTTGAGTCGGCTTTGAATTCGCAAACCGCTCGCACCCGCAGGTAATTCATCAGCCGTCACAATCCATGGTCCAAACCCACCTGTCGCATCAAAATTTTTACCGATCGTCCATTGAGAGGTTTTTCTTTGGAAATCACGAAGACTTCCATCGTTAAAACATGAATAACCAAAAATGCAATCCAATGCATTGCCCGGTGTTAAATGCTTTGCTTTTTTTCCAATAATGACGGCCAATTCTGCCTCATAATCTAATTTGGTTGAAGCTTTGGGTCGAACAATTGGAGAGTGATGTGGTGTCATCGATGTATTGACACGAATAAAAAAACTGGGGTACTCGGGTTTGGCGTTGCCCCCCTCTTTTGCATGATCTGCATAATTGAGACCCAAGCAAATTAATTTAGGTGGATTGGCAATGGGCAACTCAAAATGCACATCTGCGATATTTTGAAATTGCTTGGATGTTGCCCGACCCAAAGCCGCCAAGAGTTTTGGGTGTTGGTCTAGGGTTACCAATGATTCCATTTGCGTTCCAAAACTTGGATCTAAATCGGTTACGTCAACAAATTGGGCATTGTTTTGAGGATTCAAAATACCAACGCCGTACTTTTTATTTTTTGTGTATGAAAATAATTTCATTGACTACCCCTTTGTAGTTTTAAAGATTGTTGATTGAACCGTTCAGTACTCATTTGCATTTGAATAATTAATCATGAACGATCTGCTTCGCTAAATTTTGCTGAGTCGATCATTTAATGGTTGTTTTAAAGCAAATTAACCCTTACACTTTAATCGATAATTGATTCAAAGATTAAAATAATCGATTATTTCGGATCCGTGTAAACCCTAGGCCTCAATGCTGAATATCTTTATTTTGATTTAAATAAATGGCTAGAAAACCACCCTTACCTGTTGACGATCATTCCAGCGGACTCACACGAGCCAGTGCTGTTTACGAACAGTTGCGGGCAGATATCACGCATGGAACCTTAAAACCAGATACAAAGTTGCGCGTAACAGCCATGTCCCAACGGTATGGCGTGGGTGCGAGTCCATTGCGCGAAGCACTGAGCCGTTTATCAGCAGAAGGTTTGGTCACTCATAACGAACAGCGTGGATTTAGTGTTGCAACATTGGATTGGGATGATCTATCAACCTTAAATAAAACCCGATTACAAATTGAAAGCCTTGCCCTGTCCGACTCCATCGAGCATCGAACAACTAAATGGGAAGATAAATTAGTGGTTGTCTTGCATAAACTTGGACGAACACCGCGGTCTTTATCCAAAGGGCATTACACACCCAATCCATTATGGGAAAATTTACACCGTGAGTTTCATAGCGGATTGCGCGCTTGTTGCACTTCTAGATGGCTCATCGTATTTTGTGAAAATTTGGCAGACGAGGCCTATCGATTCCGTCAGTTAGCTGCAGAGAATGTATTTAGTTCGCGCAACCAACATGAGGAGCATGTTGCATTATTTAATGCTGCTATCCATGGAAAAAAGAAAGAAGCTTTAAAGTTGTTGGAGGACCACTTCAATCGAACGTTTTCAGCGGTTCTAAGTAATGCACGTGAATTAGGCCATCTAGGCTAAACTTTTTTGAAAGAAGTTATGTTCGAAAGATTTACAAAAGGCCGCGCACTAGAAACCAGTAAAAAAACTGCGCTCAATTTATTATCTGAAAAAGGCGAGACCAATGCCAGAAGCATTGCTGTCAAGCTGATTGAAAACTACAAACAACTCGACAAACAAGAGCAGTTGCAGTTTTTTGAATTTTTAGCCAAGCAATTCAGTCCTGATCCTGTTGAAGTTTTAAACGCAGCACAGCTCTATATGGAAAAGGCTGATGACACGTCTCTCATCGCTTTATTTAAAGTGGTTGAGTCCCCGCGTCAAGAATTGCTGCGTCGTCTCAACAGAGCGCCTGATGGCACGCACACCATTGTGCGCATGCGTGAAAGCTTAATCGATCACATGCGAGCCAAATCGGGCTTACAAGCCCTTGACGCCGACATGCAGCATTTGTTGAGTTCATGGTTTAACCCTGGTTTTTTAGAGTTGCATGAAATCACTTGGTCTTCACCAGCCATCTTGCTGGAAAAAATCATTCAACACGAATCGGTGCATGCGATTGACGGTTGGGATGATTTGCGAAGACGCTTGCAACCCGATCGCCGTTGCTTTGCTTTTTTTCATAGACAACTTCCTGATGAGCCTTTGATATTTGTTGAAGTTGCATTAGCTCCTTCAATTTCGAAAGAAGTGGGCCCCCTACTCGATAAAAAATCCCAAACCCTCGACTCGAAAAAATTTAAAACCGCTATTTTTTATTCCATCAGTAATTGTCAACCAGGGCTCAGGGGCGTTTCACTGGGCAATTTCTTAATCAAGCGAGTGGCCGAAAAAATTCAAACCGAGATGCCAACGGTCAAAACATTTAGTACGCTTTCACCTATTCCAGGCTTTACCAAATGGATCGATGAAGGCATTCATTTAGATTTGCTTGACATCAGCCTTGCAAAGAAGCGAAAGATTGAAGAGTCCTATCAAGCGCTGATCCCCAAAGATTCCAAATGGAGCAAAAAAATCAGCGAAGGTTGGAGCAGCGCGACAGCGACCGAAAAAGAAAAAGCGCACTTGATGCGTTTGTGCTTTGTTTATTTGACTCAGTTTTCGCACAAAAAAAATGGCGATACAGTAGCCAAGTTTCATTTGTCCAATGGGGCGCAACTCTACAACATCAATTGGGCGGCAGATTTATCCAAAAAAGGAACGGCTCAATCGAGTTCACTCATGGTTAATTATTTGTACGAGTTGGACGCTGTTGAAGATAATCACGA
This sequence comes from Betaproteobacteria bacterium, assembly GCA_009921265.1. Taxonomy (GTDB): domain Bacteria; phylum Pseudomonadota; class Gammaproteobacteria; order Burkholderiales; family Burkholderiaceae_C; genus Limnohabitans. Next base: position 9,262 of record RFYV01000042.1, read on the forward strand.
AGCCTTCAATAAAAAAACCATTGTTTATTCACGCAGTCTGGATAAGCTCTTATAGAACTTTTTTAGTCCATTGGACAACGAATAGTTTTACCCTAAACTACAAAAAGATCAAAACTTCAACCAGGAGACAACCATGTTCAAACAACTCATTGTGCTTGTTATAGGCGTAGCAACTATTTTTGTAAGCAATGCCCAAACCGATTGGCCCAAAGCCAAACCTGTTACTTTGTTGGTTGCATTTGCGCCTGGCGCATCAACGGACATTGTTGCGCGATCGCTCACCGTCAAACTGTCCGAATTCACAGGCGGCAACTTTGTTGTTGAAAACAAAGGCGGTGCTGGTGGCAATATTGCAACCACTCAAGTCAAGAGATCTGCTGCTGATGGCTACACTATTTTGGTGCACAGCGTTGCGTTCGCAGTCAATCCATCTTTGTATGCCGATGCTGGGTACGACGCAGTCAAGGATTTCATTCCATTGGCATTAGGTCCTAAGACGCCCAATATATTCACAGTCAACCCCAGTGTCACGGCCAAAACGCTACCTGAGTTGGTCGAAGCTGCTAAAAAATCGCCTATGAGTTATGCGTCATCTGGCATTGGTACCACCACTCATTTGTCGATGGAGCGCCTGAAAACTGCCGCCAAGGTCGATATCGTGCACGTGCCCTATCAACCAGCAGCTGCAATCAACGCAGTGGTCGCAGGGCATACATTGATTGCTTCAACGTCGATGCCACCAGCTGTACCTCAAATCAAAGCGGGCAAACTCAAAGCCTTGGCAGTCACGAGTGCCACGCGCTCACTTTTATTACCCGATGTACCTTCGATCACAGAGTTTGGTTACAAAGAATTTGACGATTACACATGGTTTGGTTTCTTCTTACCGATTGGCACACCACCCGCTATTGTTGAAAAATTAAACGCGGCGCTCAACCAAGCGATGGAATCTGCCGACGTGATTGAAAAACTCAAGCAGCTCGGTATGTCAAGCACTCGCAATACCACTGCTGAATTTTCTGGTTTTTTACGCGCGGAAGTTCCTAAGTGGGCTGCAGTCGTCAAAAGCTCTGGCGCAAAAGCAGATTAAAAATATTTTTTTACAAAGGAATCCAACATGTATTCGGTCACTGAAGATGCAATGAATAGCTTTAGCAAAGCCATCGATCCCCGTTTGGCTCATGTGATGGCTCTGATGGTTAAACATTTGCACGCATTTGTGAGCGAATCCAAAATCACCAAAGAAGAATGGATGATGGGTTTGGAGTTTTTAACGGCCAGTGCCACCATCACCACTGAAGAGCGCAATGAATTCAGTTTAATGTCTGACATCATGGGCATTTCTTCCATGGTTGATGTGGTGTCGCAACCGCCGGGTACTTCACCGAGCAGTGTGTTGGGTCCCTTTCATAACCATGACTCAAGCACGCATCCCAATGGCGCTGATTTAGTTAAAGGGCAAGACGGTAAAAAAACATGGGTACACGGTCGTGTTCTGGATATTCATGGAAAACCAATAGCACATGCACAAATTGATTTTTGGCAAAACGCCAATAACGGTTTGTATCCTGCGCAAGATCCAGAACAAGATCCACAAAATTTGCGTTGCAAAATTGAATGCGATGAGCAAGGACAGTTTGATTTTTTAACCATTCGTCCATTGCCCTACACCGTGCCCACCGACGGTCCCGTAGGTGCATTGCTCAGAGCGGCTAATCGACACTGGTGGAGACCTGCGCATTTTCACTTTATTGTGAGCGCACCTGGCTACTTAGGGTTGGTGACAGAAATATTTCCAAGTGATACGCCCTACATCGACAACGATACTGTTTTTGGCGTAAGACCTGGTTTGGTGATCGACTTTAAGCCCTGTCAAAACAAACAAGTGGCTAACAAATACAAACTCAAAGAAGACTTTGAAGAAGCTACGTTTGAATTTAAATTAGCACAAATTAAATAAAGAGATAAACATGTTGCGCCCACTTTTCATTTTATTGACTTCTATCGCTGGTTTTTTTGCTCAAGCACAGGCGCAAAGCAAATTGCCGTCCACGCAACCCCAAGAATTTCGCGTCACTTTGTTGGGAACTGGAAGTCCAACACCGTCGATGACACGTTTTGGTCCTGGCGTCTTGATACAAGCGGGTGGAAAGCATTTGTTGATTGACAGTGGTCGTGGAACGACTCAGCGCATTTGGCAATTGGGTATTAAGTTGGGTTTGATCGATGCGGTTTTCATCACGCATCTGCATTCTGATCATGTGGTGGGGTTACCCGACTTATGGCTCACAGGTTGGTTAGAGCCGAATTACGCACAGAGAAATGGTCCCTTTGTTTTGTATGGTCCCAAAGGTACTCAACAATTAATGAATGGCTTGGAGCAAGCCTATGAGTGGGACATTAAAGCGAGAATCGCCGATCAAGGTCTCAAGCCTGAAAATATCAAATCCGTCGTGACCGAAGTTAATAAAGGTGTAGTTTATAAAAAAGACCGCCTCACAGTAACAGCGATTGAAGTCGATCATGGCGATTTACTCAAACCCGCATTTGGTTACCGGATCGATTATGACAATCGATCTGTTACCATCTCTGGCGATACGCGTTACAGCGAAAACCTGATCAAACACGCCATGGGTTCTAACTTGATCATTCATCAAGTTGCTGCAGCAAAAGAAGCTTTACTTAAAATTCCAGCGATTAAAGTAATCTTGGATCACCACACCTCACCTGAAGAAGCGGGCACTCTGTTTAGTAAAGTGAAGCCCCAACTCGCCGTTTTTTACCATTTTGTATTGCTGGCAGGCCCTGGTATACCTCCGGTCACTGAAAAAGAAGTATTTGAGTTGGCGAGAAAAACCTACTCAGGGCCTATGGTAATTGGGGAAGATTTGATGACGTTTCAAATTGAAAAAGACAAAGTCATTCAAAAATAAATTTTATTGCTTTTGGGTGACCACAATATCGCCCTTCATACCCGCTTCATAATGGCCTGCTTCAAAGCAGGCCATGCCCCAAGTACCCGCCGTTTTAAAAGTCCACATTAGTTGCGCGTATTGGCCTGGCTGTACCGATACCGCGTTAACATGGTGATGATGTCCTTTTGAAGCTTGTTTCATTTCTTGCGCATGCGCAATTAATTCTTTTTCTTTTTCCAAAACCAATTCGTGCTTGAGTTTGCCTTTGTTAATCACAACCAAACGAATGGTTTCACCCTCTTGCGCTTGCCAAGTAGCAGGTGTGAAGCGAAAAGTATCGTCCATTTCGATGACGACATCGCGTATAACCGTTAGTGCAGTATTGACTGAAGTCGCTTCTTGTATATGCGAATGGGCGTGATCATGACCAGTCGATTCATGATTCATGAGGTATTTACTCGCGCCCCATGAACCCAGTACCACCACCAAACTAGCAACACTGCTATAGGTTGCAAAAGGTTTGATTGCAATTTGTCCTCTGCCATCAGTGAAATACAAGGCAGTGAGGCTGATAAAAAATCCAAGAGGAACCACCCAAACGCTTCGATCGGGAGAATCAGGAAAGTGTTGAAGCCCACCTGTAAAAAATCCAAGACCAATAGACGCCAAAACACCAAAGCCTAAAAGATTACCCCAATGTCTTTGCGTACTGGGCAATAAGCGCATTTCTAAAAATCCACCTAATACAAATAAAACTATTCCAATCAATGCGGTGATGGTGGAGCGTTGTTCGCTAAACATGCCGTGATTAACGGCACCCGAAATAAAACTGATGCCTGCATACTTAGATAAAGTTGCTAAGTGATTAATTTGAAAGCTCATAATTTTGAAGTGGATTAATCGTGAATGATTAAATCAGGATTTAGCAAACGCGCTCTAGGGTCTACATAATAGCCCCCAAATTCAGTATATCTCATCACGTGTTGTTGGCATCGTTGGCAACGATAAATGTCACATCGGTTGTATGGAAAATATTTGATGGATATAGCAGCCATGTCACTGTCGTAGCGAGTGCCATTGGTGTGAAATTCTTCAAACGTAGCTTCATGAATATCGGGATCGCGCAAAGTGCCCACGCAATGAAGTTGCGACTTAGGCCAATCAGCGTCGCTCAAATTGCGCCATCCTTGACAGGTTTTAAGTGTGCATTGACAAGTACTGCTGTGTGGTTGAATCCGTGCCAGAAGCTCATAAGCATTTGTAAGAAAAGTAGGCGTTGATGACATTCGTTGGTTAATCGGCTTTGATTCCCGCTGATTTGATGATGGCTGCATTGGCCACCATTTCTTCGTTGATCATGGCATCAAATTGTTCAGCACTGATGATCAGTGTTTCTGCTCCCAAGCCAGCCAATCTTTCTTTGACTTCGGGGGACTGAAGCGCTTTACTGGTCACTTGATTAATTTTCTGAATCACGTCGCGCGGTGTTTTTGATGACACGAGCATGCCAATCCAAAAAACATAATCGGCTTTTGAAACACCTGCTTCTGTAAGCGTAGGCACATCAGGCAGTAAAGACGAACGCTTAAGCGTACCCACAGCAAGCGGTAATAAACGCCCTGCTTTGATCATCGGCAACGCAGAAACTAATGGTGCAAAAAAATAATCCATTCTTCCTGCGATAGTTTCTGTAATCGCCTCGGGTGAGCCTTTGTAAGGCACATGAACCACATCGATACCCACCGACGTTCTGAATTTTTCTGCACTCATATGAGTGGCACTACCTGCACCCACCGACGCGTAATTGAGTGCACCTGGTTTTGCTTTTGCAGCATCAATTAAATCTTTGACGTTTTTATATCCTTTGGATGGCGACACCACCAATACATTGGGCACAACAGCCAGGGGAATCACAGCAGCAAAATCTTTGATGGGATCGTAATTAACTTTGCTAATGAGTGGCACAACGGTGTGCGCTGCTGTGTAAACAAAAATGGTGTGTCCATCAGCAGGCGCAGACAAAACCGCTTGAATTGCAATTGCACCCGAGCCACCCATTCTGTTTTCTAATACAACGGAGTGACCTAGTTCGGCTTGCAGTTTTTCTCCAACGGCTCTTCCAATAATGTCTGATGCACTACCAGGAGACGCACCAGAAATAAATTTGATGGTTCGATTAGGAAAACTTTGTGCTTGTGCGTCTTCGCTCCATCCAAGTGTCGCACTCAAGCCAGAGGCCATCAGTGCTTGAACAGTGTTGCGACGAGTCCATAAATTATTTTTAGATGTCATGATGAATCTCCTAGTTCAGTTTTTTTATTGACGCGGTAATCCCAGTTGTTGGGCCATCCAATCGGCTGTGCGAAGTCGGTAACGATAAGGCCTGTTATTGGCGATGTGATTACCGTCTTCAATAATGAGAATTTCAACGGGGCCCGATGCTTCGTCGGCCATGCGTTGCGTGTCTTGCCACGGAACCAATCGATCTTGTTTGCCTGTGACTAAAAACAAAGGACACTCAATTTGTTTGGCGATGCCATTACCCATGGTGAGCGTTGCCGAATGCTGCCTGGCTTCTTCTTGTGTTTTGAGATGACTGCGCACTCTGAAGGCTTCGCGTGTGAGGTCGGGCACTCGATCCCAATTGGCTTGAAAATCATAGGGGCCTGCAAGTCCGATACACGCTTTGATGCGTTTTTCAAAAGCCACTGCACGTGGTGCGTAATAGCCACCCAAACTCACGCCCCACAAACCGATACGCGTTGAATCGATTTCAGATCGTCTCAATAAAAAATCAACGATGGCTTTAACGGGCACTTCATAATCACCCCGAATTGGAAAATCGTATTCTGCTTCGCCTTGTCCTGGCCCATCAACCATCAAGGTAGCAATGCCGCGTTGAATGAATGGCGTTTCGTAAGCTTCGAGTTCTTCCTTGGCTGAATCTAAGCCTGGAACCATGATCATCACAGGCGGCTTAATAACGCCCGTGGGCAATCTTAAAAAACCAACCAAGTGTTTGCCCATGTAAGGGATTTCAACACGCGTAATGGGTGGACGCATATGCGGCAGCGCCAATTGTTTGCATGCAACTGCACGCATGTGAGCCGCTTTCATTTCATCGATATCGTGCACCGAAACAAATTTTGAAAAATGGTAGTAGACAGCCGCACGCGACAAATGTTCACCTGCGGAAACGTTGTAGCCTTGTGACATGGCTTCTTTGCCTAAATTTTCGTGAACTTCTGCGCGCTTGCACCATGCGGGTGTCCATTCTTCCCAGCGCTCAATGCTTGCTGTGACTTCTTGAAAATCGGTCAGCATCACACCATTGGATACCATACGTGGCGCCCAATGTGAAGTCGCTGATTCAATTCGTGGATCTTTACTCATGCTTTTCTCTCCTTTGTTTTTTATTAGATACCCAAATCGGACAACATTTCCTGAGGATAACGAGTACCTGCAACAGCCTCTGTTGGAAATATAGCCTCTAAGTGCGCGCATTGCTCTTTACTTAATAATTTTTGCATCGCTTGCACACTGCTTTCGACGTTTTGAATGCGTTGAGTGCCAGTCAAGGGAATGGTGTCAGATCCTTGAGAGGCCGCCCACGCCAACGCCAATTGCGCAGAAGTCAGACCCATTGATTGAGCCACATCGGCCAATTGTTGAACCAGGTTTAAATTTTTATCTAAATTTTCTTGTTTAAAGCGTGGATGAATACGGCGACGATCGTGAGCGCCCAGGTCTTCAAATTTTTGAATACTGCCTGTGAGCAAACCGCGCCCTAAAGGCGAATAACCCACAAAAGCAATATCCAAGCGTCTGCATGTATCGATGATATGTTGATAGGGCTCGCGACACCACAATGAAAATTCGGTTTGCAATGCAGCAATAGCATGAACGCGATGCGCACGTTCCAGTGTTTGTGGACTCGCTTCGCAAATGCCGATAAAGCGCACCTTGCCTTGCTCGACCATCCGCGACATGGCGCCTACCGTGTCTTCAATGGGCACTTTAGGATCGACACGATGCAAATAGTACAGGTCTATGCAATCAACGTTGAGTCGCTTCAATGAATCATGACAGCATGACACCACATATTCGGGTCTGGCGTCGGTGGCTTTTTTCCCATCAGGCAATGTGAGATTGCCAAACTTTGATGTGATGACCGCTTCATCACGTCTGTTACTAATAGCGGCACCTAACCAAGTTTCGTGCAATCCATTCCAATAGGCGTCTGAACTATCCAAAAAATTAAGACCTAAATCCAATGCACGGTTGATGAGTTGATTGAACTGTTGCTGCCCTTGCTCAGAAAAATCATTGTGTCCCATGCTGAGCCCCAAGCAGAGGGGTGAAATTTGCAATGAAGATTTGCCGAGATTTTGTTTTTTCATTAGTTTAAACCTGGATTGAAATTACTTTCGATTTTCATAAACACCCAATTTTCGGTGCAAAGGTGATTCATCAGTCATAAATAAAAATGCAGCTTCATTTTTGTTTTTATTTTGTAAAACAACAGGTGTGTAACCCGGCGCGCAACACGTATCGGCTTCGTCCAAATCAAATGAATGATCGGCAATCGATGCAACAACAGCACCTTCAATCACATGAAAAACACAAGCGGGAGAGCGAGCAGGCAATCTGAGTTTTTGACCAGGTATGAGCATCAATGCATAAAACCCTAAAATATTTTCAACGTCTTCTCCTGTGAGAGGATTAACGTAGGTGATTTGAAAGCATTCGATTTGGCTTGCATCTTGTGACATTTGAATCAATGCGAGCTTGGCATCGACCCACGGATAACGCAACATCGGATAACGTTTTTTATTTTTTTCAAACATCGGTGATGGCAACAATCCACCCGCAGCAAATTGCTTTTCTGCACTACCTGAATGAACAGTTTGTTGCTTTCCATTGACGTGATACGACGCCTCCATGTAATACACCAAAGGCAAGTCCAATACATCCAACCAAATCACGGGTTGATCGCCATCGTGTCCGTGCTCATGCCACAAACCTGTGGGCGTGAGAATTAAATCACCGCGACTCATTGCGCACTTTTCCCCCTCTACAGTGGTGTAGGCCCCCTCACCTTCGACAATCATGCGAACCGCATTGGGTGTGTGACGATGCGATGGAGCCCATTCATTGGGCAATAACAATTGCATTCCCAAATAAATAGCTGGGCTTGCTTGCATCTTTTCTAATCCATGACCAGGATTGGCCAAAACCAAAACACGACGCTCTGCTTTTTCAATCGGCGTGAGTTTTCCAGCCTCGAGCAACAAAGGTTTAATTTGCTGATAAGACCACATCGTTGGCTTGGTTTGTGGTCTTGGTTTTTCGGGTGGCATCACACCGCGCAGACTGGGCCACAAAGGAACCAAGTTGTTCCCCGTTAATTGTTCGCGGTACGACGCGGGTAAATCTTCTAATCGACCTAAATCATTCATAACGGCTCCAGATACAAATTGCTAACTACCCTTGAGTTAGATTTAGGCGGGATCAAAACCATCCACGATCGCAATATGCCCAGTGGAGTTGGCCAATCGATGGGGCAAGATCGCTTGATACTCTGCACTGTGGTACCAAGTCTCGGCTACTTGACGACTAGGAAACTCAATGACAACTTGCCGATTGCCAAAGCTTTGGCCCTCTAATTGCGTGGAATGCCCACCGCGAACAACATATCGACCACCGTGCTTTTGAATAATGGCAGGCACTTGATCAGAGTATTTTTTATACCCTTCAGGATTGTTAACGGTCAGTTGACCAATCAAATAAGCTTTGGGCATTTGGACTCCTTGAATGTAATTAAACCCTGAAGAGGCATCAAGGGTCAATTTAAAATTACATTCTAAAGCTTATTAATGAGTGTTGCTCAGCCAGAAACGGGACACGAAGTCCCTTAAATAAACTGCGAAACTGTCACACTATTAATCTGGAAGCATCGCATTAAAGATCATCGGATGAATGGTAGGCGCTGAATAGCTGCGTAATTCTTCGCGGCGTTTTCTAATCCAATTAATGGGCGTTATCGCCTTGTATTTAAAAAATAAGTTTTGAATGGTTCTGTGATCAAACCCAATGTGTGCAACCAATTCAGTCCATCCAATGGGGTCTTGAATATGTTCATCGATCCAAATCAATAAATTTTCCAACTTTTGTTGGGTGATGAAATCGTTTCTTTTATATCAAGGACTAGCATTTTCAAACCTCTTAGGGTTAAAGCAATATCAAACAGACGTTGCAAATCAAGATCGAGTGATGATTAGACTACTTTTAAATTCAGTTTTATATACAAAATTGGGGAATTGTTCACAAAATAATTATAATTACATACCCCACGATGGGCTCTTTAGTATTCTTTTTTTAACGAAATTATCCCTGTCATGGGCGAATGCTCAACGCCCCACATCCTGATAATGTAAAAGTTAAGAAAGTACTTATGAGCGCGTTGTCACCAATCTCATCGCCAACGCACTGGATGTGCTCAAAGGGATTGATTCTCCTGCGACTGAAAACTATTCACGTATCTACCCTTATCATTCAAACACCTACATAACGAAAGTGGCAGTTATTGGTGCAAGATAATGGCACAGGCGCCGAAATCAGAATTGAACTTCCTTTAATCTAAACACAGATAAAGAGTAGCAATGACCAAAGGAAATATTTACTTAGTCGATGACAACGCAGACATCCGTTGGCACCTCAAGGGCCTTCTTAGACAAGTAGGCTAAACTGTTGACGACCTGGCAAGTGCAGAAGAATTAATTCAAATTAAAAAATTTGAGCGACCCTGTGTCTTAGTTGTTGATATGCGAATGCCTCATATCAGTGGATTGCAGTTGTAAAAAGAACTCAATCTTCAAGGTCAAAAAATCCCAATAATTTTTATCAGTGGCGAGTGTCGACACCAAGAAATCATTGACGCGATGAAAGGTGGTGCGATTGAATTTTATGGAAACCCTATGAAAGTGCCAAGCTGTTAACTGCTATTGAAAAAGGAATGACAATCGACAAAAATTATTTGCAGCAAATCGAGCGAGAGAGTCAACTCCTTCATCTTGAATCTCTTTTAAGTTCGCGTGAAAATGAAATTTTTTATTGATGCTTGATGGCAGAAGTAACAAAGATATCGGTCAGCATTTAGGATTATTTGCCGACACCGTCAAAAAGTACCGCGCGCAAGTGATGACCAAAATGCAAGTAGAAACGCTAACCGAATTATTAAATTTATGGGAGGGCGTTACCCCTCCTTCTAAGCATTAACTATTTAAAGAGAATCAGACTGTTGAGCCAACTGCCAAATATTGGTCGATCTTGCACCGCTTCTGCAATACGCCAAAACAGGACCTGGCAACTCTTTGAGTAATAAAGCCATTGCGTGTCCATGATCAGATGAAACTTGACCAGATATAGCGGGTAGATATCGAGTTTGCAGGCCTAATGCTTTCGCTGCATTTTCAATGATCGAAAAATTGGTTTGATCAGGGCCTTCGTTGTCGGGCCTATTACAAATAATAGATTTAAAACCTGCTTGCGCAATAGGCGTTAAATCTTCAACAGAAATTTGACCCGCAACAGCAAAATTTGAACTGAGTTGTTGAAACGACATGTTGAATCCCAAAAGTTGAGTTTGAATACAAACGAGATTTTATTTGTATTTTGTTTTCGCCAATGTGGCCAAGTCTACCCCAGACGCAATATCAGCTTTTTGAGCCTGATCCCCTTTGTCAATTCGTTCAGCTTCAAGTAAAACTTTTTCAACCATTGCAAACGGTACAAACACCACGCCACCGTCGTCTGCGGCAACCAAATCACCCGCTTGCACTGAAACATCAGCAATTCGCACGTGGCCATTGATCTCGACAGTTTCAAGACGCCATTTACCTGTGATGGGCGTTGTGCCCTTTGACCATATAGGAAAGTCACAACTCACTGACGACTGAGGGTCCCGATAAGAGCCATCGATGATTGCGCCGGCACAACCGGAACGATGCGCCAGTGATGCCGATTGCCCACCCATGTTGGAGACATCAAGCAAACCTTCTATGACCACCACGTCCCCTGGTTCGGCCAAGTTGTAGGCCTCTTGCTCCCCCATTTTGTTAACACCTTGCTGTGCCAAAGATGTAACGGTCCCTTGCCGTGCAACGTTTCTGACCGTCACCGCTTGCCCCACCATGCAATGCAGGGGTAAATTGGGTTTAAGAACACGCGCCGAAATTGCACCTGTTAAACCAAGGTTATCCATCGCATCGGATAAGGTACTGGTGACGTCTTCCATCGCACGAAGTCGTTTTAAAAAATCGACAGGCAATCGTTGAAATATTTTTTTCTTAACCCATTCAGCGGGCACACGACCGGTGAGTTTTTTTTCGAGCATGATTTATAAACTCATGGGATTTAAGCTTGCCTTAGCAATTTTTTCTTGATGCTCTTTTGGCAACAAGGCTGTAACTTCAAAAGTTGCAGGGACACATTCGGCCCATTGATTCACAAGTTTGTGTACATCTTCGTGTTGTTGCACATCAAAAATCACAACTGCACCACGACCCAACTTGGTATAGATATGTTTTGCAACGCCTATGCTTTGCAAATGATTGATCCAATCCCACCATTGTTTTTGATTGTCGCGTGCGAGTGATGGCTTTTGCGCCATAGGGGTGCTGATGACTAAAAAATACATGTTGTACTCCAAAAAATTAAAACGGATTCTTCAAACCGGCGCGTGGCCAATCGATTTCAACCAATCGACCTGCGTACGATTGCGTGACATAAGCCTTTTTGAGATCGGGCCCGCCAAAACAAACATTGGTGCAATGGGTGTCGCCTTCAATGGGAACAAAGGTGGCGTGCCCAGTATGTGGTTCAATAACGGTAACACCTCCTTTATCTAAAGTACCTACACAAACATTGCCATTGGCCTCAACAGCCAACGAATCAAAGCGTCTGTAGTCGGATGATCCCCATACCAATCGGCTACCATGTGGAGAAGTAGGTGAAGCCACTGCAGGCGATTTGAGTTGTCCTGGTCCTTTTAAATCCCACGCCCATAAACGTGCAGATTCTGTTTCTGCCACATACAAATTTTTGCCATCAGGTGATAAACCAACGCCATTGGGTTTATGAATCGGAAAAATGATTTCTTGAATGAAAGATCCATCCATCTTGGCGTAACACACACTGCCTCGATCCCAATCATGATGACGGGTTTTTCCAGGATCGGTGAACCAAAAACCACCATGTGCATCAAACGCTAAATCATTAGGCCCGCGAATGCGACTGGTTCCAATTTTGTCGTACAGTGTTGTGAATTCACCAGTATCGATATTGACGCGATCAATGCGACCCGTTACGTAATCATCTGGCGTACCTGACGTCACCCATCGACCATCGTCGCGTTGTTTAAAACTAAAACCACCGTTGTTGGCAACGTAACAAAATCCATCAGGTCCCATAGCTGCACCATTGGGTCCGCCGCCTAACTCAGCGACAATTTTTTTGGTGCCATCGGGCCAAATGCGTGTGAGAGTTTTGCGTCGTATTTCAACCACCAACAATGTCCCGTCACCAACCCAAACAGGCCCCTCTGGAAACCATAAATCTTCTGCAATGACTTTCATTCAAGAACTCCCTTTGTATTAATCTAGTTTCAGAGCACGCAATTGTGTTGAGCGCTGTTTGGCCGCTTGCATCATGAATCCCCATTCATTACCAGCAGTGATAAAACGCACACCCAGTTGAATCATTTTTTGCGCGACATCGGGCGCACCACCCAATCCACCTGCACCACAAATCTTTTTGTGCTTCTTGCATGCGGCAATGACTTTTAAAAATGCTTCTTTAATTTTTGGATGCGTAAATTGACTGGGTATACCCATCGCATCGCACAAATCATTCGAACCAATGTGAACGACATCTACACCAGGAACCGCTGCAATTTCATCAGCATGTTCAACGGCCTCTGGCGTTTCCAGCATGACAATCACAATTGTTTCGTCATTTAGTGTTTGCCTAACCACATCGGGTGCGATCGCCTCATACGAAAAGTGCGGCCACGTGCCCGCAACAGATCGTTCACCTAAGGGCGCAAACTTACAAGCCTTGACCACTTGACGCGCTTCATCTGCATTATTAACGTGAGGCGCCACAATACCCATTGCACCCGCATCCAATATACGATTGGCGTAATGCGCGTCGTGACTGGGTACACGCACTATGGCCGTGATACCCGTGTGCAATGCCATTAATGACATTTGCGCAGCTGAATGTTCTGATATCACCGAATGCTCTAAATCAACATAGATGGCATCATAGCCACATGTTTTTGCGGCCAAGGCCATATCCACTGATTGCACTTGCTTAATAATCATTGCAAGTCCCAGTTGCCCGCTTTGCAAATGATGTTTGAGATGATTTTTGATCATGTTGTTTTCTTTAATTGATTTCAATGGATAACATCAAGCTGCTCAAGGATTTGCCATGCGCATCTTGTGCTAAAGAACGAGTTACACCACCACCCAAGGCTCCTTCAATCACAAAATTAAGTGCTTGCAATTTGGGTAACTCATAGCGAGTGATGGTATCAGTCGTGATGTGCGAAAAAGCTTTGGCCACCACGTTAACAGTTAATTGTTTTTGCAAAATTTTCCAAGCTGCATCGTTGTAGGCGATCACAGAAATATTAGATGTGTTGCCTTTGTCGCCTGCACGACCATGTGCCAAATCATAAACGCAAGTCATGATGTCACCCGTTGAATTTGAACTTGTTTATCAACCATTGCTCTTGGAATCAAAACCGATTGCACGGCTAAAATTTCTTTCACAACTGGGTCCGAGCCACCGCCTGCACCGCTTGGGCCATTGACGTGCAATGCACGGGTTTCAAAACCTACTGCTTGTGCAGCAGCTTTGCTGGTGGTTCTCATAGCCAATCGCAATCGAACTTCATAGGGCTCAATCCGTGCATCCGCATTTCCATGCAAGCTAGACATTCCGATCAGATCAACTCGCACTTCGGAATATTGAAATCCGCGATCTTTTAATCGATCTTGCACCACTTGGGATGCGTATTTGGCTTTAGCCACTGCATTGGGGCCTGCAAACGAGATTTGCCCCTCGCCCATGTAGCCATCGTCATAACCTACTGTTACTTTGTATGTATCGGTGCGCGCTCTGCCTTTAGCTTTTTCAATGCGCACGCGATCAACACCATCTTGATACATCTCTAAATCGGTGATGTCCAAAATACAATCCGGTGTGATGTAAGTATATGGATCGTGTAATTCATAAATCAATTGCTCTTTGCATGTTGCCAAATCAACACGGCCACCTGTACCCTCCACTTTGCTTACCCAAAAATTTCCGTTATTGTGAATATCAGCAAAAGGAAATCCTAAACGCGCCAAATCATGCACTTCTTTTTTCCCAGGGTCTGCAAAACATCCGCCACTGACCTGAGCACAGCATTCCAACAAATGTCCGCAAGCTGTTGCAGATGCCAATTTGTTCCAATCGTCATAAGACCAACCCCATTCGTACATCATGGGCGCAACAAATAAAGAAGGATCCGCAACGCGCCCAGTGATGACTACTTGCGCATCGGTTTGCAATGCTTTGCAAATCATGTCAGCACCCAAATATGCATTACCAGAAACCATCTGGGGCAGCAAGGATTCGAGTGGTTCGCCCGACTCCATGATCTCTAGTTGCGGATTGACTTTGAGTAAATCAGCCACATCATCACCCGTGACAATGGTGCAAGATACATCACCCAATCCCATTTCTTTGGCTAATCGCCTTGTGTCGCGTGCAGCATAAACAGAATTGGCTGCGCCCATGTTGGTGACGATACGAATATTTTTTTTGATACAAACAGGCATCACTGCTTGCATGCGTTCGAGCAATCGTGGCGTATAGCCTTTTTCGGGATTTTTTAATTTAGTTTGATTTTCACGCGCAATGGTGCGCTCGGCCAAACATTCAAATATCAAATAATCGATATCGCCCTTTTCAGCCAATTCTACAGCAGGAGAAATTCTGTCATCGGCAAAACTAGAGCCAACGCCTAGACGCAATGCATTTGGATTTTTCATGGTTCAACGATTAGTCTAATTTTGCGCCACTGTCTTTGACCAATTTCGCCCACTTCGACAACTCTGAGCCTATGAAGTTTTTAAACTCTGCAGAACCCAGCAAGTCATTGTCCAAGCCTTGTTTTTGCAAAGCCTCAATAAAATCTTTGTTTTGAATAACTTTGGTAATATCGGCTTGCAATTTATTCACGACGTCATCAGGAGTTTTAGCGGGTACCAAAATACCATTCCATGCAGACACGTCAAAACCAGGAACGCCCGACTCTGCAACAGTTGGCGTATCGGGTAATTGCGAAGATCTTCTGATGCTGGTTACCGCCAAAATTTTGACCTTGCCTGACTTGGCCTGTGGCAATGCACTGGCTGCTGCAGGTGAACCCATTGGGATTTGATTGCCCATGATATCGGTCATCATTTGAGCGATTCCCTTGTATGGCACATGCGTCATCACAATACCCGTTTGTGATTTGAGCAACTCAATCGATAAATGCGTCACGCTTCCGTTACCACCCGAACCATACACAATTGAATTGGGTTTTGCCTTGGCCAGTGCCACCAATTCAGAAATGTTGTTGGCTGGAAAACTGGGATGAACAACTATGGCCAGTGGTGCACTTGAGACTCGAATCACCGGTCGAAAATCTTTTAATACGTCGTAGCCCACGTCTTTATACAAACTGGGGTTGATAACGTTGTTAACACCCACCATAAAAAGTGTGTAGCCATCGGGCGAAGCCTTGGCTGCATTAGCTGCTCCAATATTGCCACCCGCGCCCATTTGATTTTCAACTGCAACACCTTGACCCCACATCTCTGACAAACGACTGGCCAGTTGTCGAGCAGCAATGTCTGCAGCAGTAGCCACAGAAAATGGAACAATAATTTTGACGGGCTTATTGGGATAGGTTTGAGCAAAAACAGAACTCAACGCACTCGCACAAAAAATCCCACAGAAAATTTTTTTGATGGGTGAAGAATTAATCAATTTTTGCTCCAGAGACTTTAATAATCTGTGCTGTTTTTTCAATTTCATTTCGAATGAATGCACCAAATTCATCGGGCGTTGATCCAAAAATTTCATAATTGTCGAGACGCTCTAAAACGGCAGGATCTTTGAGCGCTTTAATGACTTCGGCGTTTAATTTATCGATGATATTGCGTGGCGTTCCAGCAGGAGCAATGATTCCAAACCATGATCGAAAGTCATACTTGGGATATCCCAACTCGGCAATGGTTGGAACATTGGGTAAATTTTTAAATCTCTTGGGAGTTGTCACGGCAATTGCGCGCAACTTGCCCTCTTTGATTTGAGCGGTGACATTGGGAGTTGCCGCGTACATCGAATTGATTTGACCGCTGAGCAAGTCGGGCATCACCGATCCACTACCGTTATAAGGCACGTGCAGCATATCCACACCAGCTAATATTTTGAGCAATTCACCCGACAAATGATTGACCGTTCCACTTCCAGCAGATGCAAAGGAAATGGTGCCCGGTTTTGCTTTAGCCAATGCAATGAATTCTTTGAGATCGTTGGCTTTGACCGATGGATTAACCACCAACACATGCGGATTGCCTGCAACCAATGCAACTGGTGCAATATCGCGCATGGTGTCAAAACTCAATTTGCCTGCATACAAAGTTACATTTGATGCGAGATTATTGGTTTGCATCAATAAGGTATAGCCATCCGGTGCGGCTCTTACCAAGGCTTCAGTGGCTACCAATGTATTACCGCCAGGTTTGTTTTCAACAATCACTTGCACACCTAAGCCATCACTTATACTTTTTGCAATGATGCGAGCCAAAATATCTGTGCCACCACCTGGTGTAAACGGCACCATCATGCGAATGGGTTTGGTTGGATAGTTTTGCGCCCATGTTGAGATAGGCGTTAATACCAACACCAGAAATAAAGAAAAAATTAGTTTTTTCATGCGGCTGTCTCCTCGTGATTTTGTTTTTGAAAGGCATTCAGTGGCACACCTTGCAACATAATACGATACAAAAAGCGATATTCACTAGGGTCAAAGTCAGGGTTAGCCTGATGCATGACGCTTCGGTTGTCCCATATCACCATATCGCCGTGCTTCCATTGATGTCTGTATTCGTATTTGGTTTGCGTGGCATGGGCATATAAATCGTCGATCAACTTAAAAGCCTCTGCACTTTCCACTCCCTCAATACCCTCCATACGTCCCGTGTTCAGATAAAGAGTTGCTCTGCCCGTTTCTGCATGGCCAATGACCAAGGGCTGTAGTGTTTGAGGCACCTTGGCGCGTTCTTCTGCGCTGATATCCGCCATTTTGCGAGGGCTCTTGCTGCTTTCATACACATGGGCTGAGCGTAATGGCAGTATTTTTTCTTTCATCTTTGGTGACAAATCATCAAAGGCGCGTCGCACGTCGACGAATTGGGTATCACCACCCTGACTGGGCAATGCAACCGCATGTAACATGGTGGCTTTGGGTGGCGCCAAATAATTTGAATGATCAGTGTGAAAGTTTTCGCCACGCACTTTGAGTTTTCCATCAACCATGGGCAGATCACGACTTGAAATCGTGCCGACCAAAGGATGATCTTCAAGCGTGAACTTTGTGAGTTGCTGTTGCAAGATGTCGCCAAACAACTGCGCCACACTTGCAAATTGAGGCGGTTCTAGTTTTTGATTTCTCACCACCATCACTGCGTATTGCAACCACAAATCGTAAAGTTGCTTTTGAGTTTGCGCGTCAACGGGCTTGGATAAGTCAATGTCTGTGATCTCGATACCTAAATTGGGGGTAATGGGCTTGAATTTAAACTTCATTGAATACGCTCCTTGATTCGGTAGCCGCCGATCCTAATAAGCCCATCTCTTCAGCGCAAATCATTGTTTTTTAATATCCCATAAGATAAACTTATGGATATAATTCACATCCTGCCTTTTTATGACACTTCGCCAACTCGAAACGCTTTATGCCATCCTCAAAATGGGATCTATTACGGGTGCTGCTCGTAGCCTCAATATCACTCAACCGGCCGTGAGTGCTGTTTTAAAACACACCGAGCAACAATTGCAAATGCCTTTGTTTGAACGACGACACGGACGGCTTCAACCCACACCCGAGTGCTTATCCTTACAGCCCGATTTGGAAGAAATTTTTGGACGTATCGACACCATCACTCGCATGGTGGACGATTTACGCGATGGTCGATCAGGCAAATTGGTCATCGCCACCTCGCCTACTTTGGTCAATGCTTTTTTACCTCAAGCCATTGCCTCACTCAAAAAAAGCAGTCCCAAGGTTCAAATTGCAGTGCATTCATTACCCACACCATTAGCGATTGCAATGGTTTCTCGTCGCGAAGCAGATTTTGGTCTCGTTTACGCACCGGTCAATGATGCGACAGTCGAATCCGAACATTTAATTGAAAGTGAAATTGTGGGCGTGATTCCCAAGAAACACA
Source organism: Betaproteobacteria bacterium (assembly GCA_009921265.1). Taxonomy (GTDB): domain Bacteria; phylum Pseudomonadota; class Gammaproteobacteria; order Burkholderiales; family Burkholderiaceae_C; genus Limnohabitans. The sequence continues at coordinate 27,734 of RFYV01000042.1, forward strand.
AATTAAATAAAAGAAAAAATTTGCGTGTTAGTGATATTAATAAAGAATCAATTATTTCTACGGGGCCGCGAACCAGACTTGGGGCATTAATTGATGAGGCCTGTGTTAAAAATAAATTAACACCGCCTCACATTGATATTGAAGCAAGTTCTTCATTTGCCGCCTGTTTGATGGTAAGCACTGGTGCGGGCATTGCTTTGGTGGATCGAACGATTGAGAAAAGCGGTAAATTTGCCGACTTGGTATTTAAACCTTTTTTACCGACGACGACAATCCCCATTCGGCTGATTTATCCACTCGATAGACCCCGATCTCGCGCAACTCAACAAATGCGACTTTGGTTGCATCGACATGTCAAAGACTCTATGGTATAAATTAAACTTATAAGATTTAATTAATTCAAATCACCCATGAAAATCTACATTCTTGACGACTTTGAACCCACTGGCGTTCAATACATTTCACAACACATTGAAGAGGTTATCCCATATCGCGATCCTAGATCTGCCAATTGGCATGAAGATGCAGATGGTGTGATGGTGAGAGGCGTCAAACTCACTGCTAAAGATTTTGCAAAAGCAAAAAAACTTCGCGTGGTATCCAAACAAGGTGTGGGCGTTGACAGCATCGATTTGGTTGCCGCCAAAAACCACGGCATTACCGTTTGTACAACACCAGGTGTCA
>RFYV01000043.1 GCA_009921265.1 Betaproteobacteria bacterium
CGGCATAGTTCAGTCCCAATTCAGCGCCCGATGCACTGCTGGTCATGTTTGCCGCCAAGGGCACGTTTGTAGCCGTGCCGCTTGCGTAGATCAGGATTGGGGTGTATCCACTTTGTGCCATGTTTTTTCCTTAGAAAGCGCCGCCAGCAATACCACCTGTGATGGTGCCATTTGCGGCGTTTGCGGTTATCGACAAGTTTACCAATTGTGGGAGATTCCCGGAAGTCGCAGTTACAAAAGTCAAGTAGTTGGTCGCCCCACTTGAGGCGGCCGTGATTGCCATGTTGGTTGCGTTTGTTGCTGTTCCAGCGGTCGCCGCATTTAAGTTTGCAACTTGCGTTGTGCTTGCCACGGTGAACGGTGCGGTGCCAGTCGCAATGGTCGATGCAACGGTGGTAAATGATGCCGCACTACCCATCACTGCAAAAGCACCAGTAGAGCCTGTGTTAACCGCCAAAGCAGTTGCCACACCTGTACCCAAACCAGTGATCGATCCGACCGCTGGAGTGACCGTTGTATTGCCTGCAAGGGTCAATTGACCTTGTGCATTGACGGTGAAAGTTCCAACCTGCGTTGCAGAACCGTAAGCGCCAGCAGTCACCGCAGTGTTGGTGATGCTGAACTGCGTGCCAGTCAGTGTCAGGCCTGTACCTGCGGAATAAGTTCCTGCCCCAGCAAATTGCACCCAAGTGATGGGAGTCGTGCCCAAGGTGCCGCCTGCGTTTGAGGTGCATACCCAGCCTGTATCAGCCCAAGTGGTTCCTTGCTCAATGAACGTGTAAGCGCCGGGCACTTCGGCCCATATGTCCATGTCGGTAGAGCGAGTCCATGCGCTTGCAGATACCACGTAGATGCCATTGTCTGCCGTCGCCGTTTGGTTTTTAACCAAGCATCTATCCCCAGCAATCAACGCCACACCGTCAATTGTTTGTGCGCCAGACAACGTAATGTTTACCGTTGTGGCGGCAATGCATGATGCTTTTGGATCAAGGCCTTGCGAAAGTGCATCCACGTACTGCTTGGTGGCCAACTGCAACGCACTGACTGGGTCTTGAGTGACGGTTACCGTAGTCAACCCACCCAAGGTAAGACTTGAAGCGCCCAAAGCAATTGCAGTTGTTCCGACCGTCACAGAGGAGTTGGTCAGACTTGCGTTGGCAATGTTGGTCAGCGTGTTGCTTGCACCGCTGATGGTTTTGTTGGTCAGTGTCTGCGTGCCAGTCAATGTGGCCACGGTGCTGTCGATCGCAATCGTCACGGCGGTCGAGCCGTTGTAGCTGGTGCCCGACAAACCTGTACCAATGGTCAATGCATTGGTAGCCGTGGCGGTGATGGTTCCCGATCCACCCAAAGACACGGTCACGCCATTGAATGACAACGAACTGTTGGCCAACTGAGCATTGGTAATCGTGCCACTCAATGCGGTGGTGGGAATCGTAGTAGACGCCGTCATTGGGCTTGTGCCGTTGCCGTACACGTAGCCCGTCAAAGTGGCCGCACCAGTACCGCCATTTGCCGCATTCAAAATGCCAGACAAGGTAATAGAGCCCGTGGTAGCAGTGTTTGGACTAAAACCTGTGGTTCCTGCACTAAACGCCGTCACACCACCAGTCAAAGAAAACTGATTCCAACCCGTGTTGGTCTGGCCTTCAAACTGTTGAAGACTGGAGTTGTATCGAATAGCACCAGCAGAACCAGAACGCTGTCCTGACGTTCCAATAGGCAAAGTTACACTTCCAGTGCCCGGCAAAACTGGGTCGCTGGCAATAGCAATTACTGGATTGCTGGCACCATCACCGTTGGCAATACTGATCTGACTAGTAGTGCCTTGAAACGTAACTTTGGCTGGAGACCCAGATTGAAGGGCCAAAATTCCTGTGCCAGTCAAAGACACCAGTTGTTGCAACAGGGTGCCAAGACTAATTGTAGGGTCGCCAGAGACGCCACTGCCGTTGGCAATACTCAGCCCTGTCCCAACAGCCAAAGTGCGCGCTGTGACCGTATTTGAGGCCGTCTTGACCTGTATCCCGGTGCCTGAACTGTTTAATGAAAGTGCCGCGCCCGTCAAATTGACTGCAAGGGTGCTTCCAACGCCGCCATCGGCCAGTGAAATGCCTGAGCCTGCTGTGATCTGACGTGCTTGTGTCAAGCCTGCGGTTGAACCAAAAGTCACAAACGGGTAATTCAATGCGGCCGCGCCAGCAACTGCACCCGCAGTCGTCTGTACCGTCACACCATTTTGGACAATTGGCAGTGGCTCTGAGCCCGTTAAAGCGCCAGCCTGTGGGAGTTGGGTAATCGATAGTTGTGGCATATCAAGGTTGCAATCCAATTGTGTCTTGGTTACCAGTCTGAGCGGGAGTTGTTGTATTTTGCTCTGTGCTCAGAATGTAACCGCCACTAGGTTGAGTAAGGAGGTCATTGGGGTCAAGCGCCACACTGACATCGGGCCTTGGAAACTGTAGCGCAATGCGCTCGGTTTTACGAGCAGGCAGACGGTACGGGTCTTTTTGGTCGGCACAACCCTGTTGGCACACCTTGAGACCCGGAAAGTTTGGGCAGGCATTGCTTCCACAATTGCGCGTTTCATGCGACAACGATCGCAAATGAAAATTGCAATTAGTGCATTGCCTTCGGTGTTTAAAAAACGAGGCATGCTTTACCTCGTGTAGACGGAAATATTTGGGGCGTAGTAGATCGGTGATCTGTCGCGGTTTTCGTTTTCGGCCATGTTGAAATATTTGTCTGCTTGGCCTTCAAGGTACGTAGTGCGCGCCAAATCAACACCGGGCAAAATCAGGCTCATCTGGTGAGCCAGCATCATTTGAATTGCTTGATAAAAATATTGAGGAATTTCTAATTCGTCGTACAGATCACCCACGTCCATTACTTGGCGTGAGTACCAGATGGTCATCTGCACAAACGGATCGGACGGGGCTGGCCACAACACAATCTTTGATTGCGGGATTGTGCGGTTAAACCAATACTGATACGGTTGGTTGGCCGTGAAATTTTTGTTTGGCAGGTTGGTGTAATCGTCACGGTTCAAACGAGCCATGGTGACTTCAGTTGAATTGTTGCCAACGTAGAACTCGGCCACATTGAGTGTGCCGCCACCTGTCTCGCGCATGCGGTAGTAGGTGCAAGTTTGGCCGGGATCAATGTCGTACCACAGCCACTCACCACTTACCCATGTTTCAACGCCAGTGTCTTCAAGCAAAGTCCACGTCGATCCATCGTTTGACCATTCAAGCAAAATGTGGAATGAACCAGAGGTGGCAGGCAAAATTCCAATAGAACCAGCATAGACGGGCGTGTTGCCATAGTTGATGGCAATGTACCCATTGATTGCTGTCTGCGCGTCTGAAGTCGTTACGTCGTTGTCAAAGGCCAATCCTGCGTTGCCAGACGAGGCATAACCCGAGCCACTGGGGCGCGCTAAAGTGCGATACAGCGCGTTCAATACGTCGTTGCCACCCAAGGGTAGCAAATACTCGTACTGGTCAGCCTTGAGGCCGTAAACCTTCTTGCTGATGCACCAGTAATTGATGCCTTGGTTGATCAGGTTGGACAGAATAAAAAACAAGGCTTGTTTGGAGCCTTGGACTTGCTCAACAGTCAATTCTTCGGCAAGTTTGCCCGACATCCGGGCCCCTTGGTCAATGAATTTTTGTACTGAGACAACTGTTTGTCCAACGGTTCCACTGTATGCCATGGTGTTTCCTTACCAATTTGTGTTCTTTTTACCTTTTGGAGCCGTGGAAGCACCGCCAGATTTCAACTTTATTTTCCCACCTTTGGAGTAACTTTTGTTGTCATCTTTGGTTTTTAATTGACGCATCTGCCGACCAACGTCAAGCATGCTGGCTTCTAATTTTTTTGCTTCTTGCTCTTGTGGGCTCATGTTTTGATCACGGTCGGCGTATTGCCAATTAGAGCCACCAAGCGTTTGATGCCGCTTTTTCATTTCTGAATGCTGTTTTTCCAACTGTGCAAGTGTAAGTTTTGGAGGTGTTGGGCCTGAAGCTTTTGCCCTAGCCTCGTTTTGTTGTCTTGCAGTTTCTTTGTTTCTGGCCATCATCCTCGCAACGTCAGCATTGAACTTTTCAGATTGTGTGCGTTCACCATCAGACAAATTGCTTGTATTTATTTTGCTTGACATGGCATTTCCTTACCAGCAATCTTTGCACTTTGAATTGCGGTTTTGAGCAGTGCTAATTTTTCCACCTTTAGCATACCGACCCTGCAACAAAGAATGAATTGCTTTTGACTCAGAAGAACCAATTTTGTCTTTGGAGCGTTTGATTTCTTTGTCTACTGCGTCTTTGTTGTAAGAAGGCACAGGAGCATTGATCAACGCCAATTTCTCTTTTGGAGATTTATTGATTTTTGCCGCAGGACTGTATTCCATGATTTTTCCTTTACCAATTAGGATTTTTTTTGCTGGGTTTATGCGTACTGACCCCGCATGCCATAAGATTTATTTTTCCATTTTTTTCTACTTTTCCTCCATGTCGAAGTTTTGGTTCAATTCGACTTTCTGGGAAAAAAGAATTTAAATTTTCGTTAAACGAAGGATCGTTTGATTTTCTTTTTGGAATGATTCTTTCTTCTCCTTTGTTCCACATACTGGGCCCATTTGGGCCAGTGTCTGTAGATTTTGAAGAATCAAAAGTAGGGTCTTTTTTTCCTGACGTATTAGTGTCAGGTTTTTCTGATTTATCAAAAACGGGCTCTTTCCTTGCTGAAGTACTTGTATCAGGTTTTTCTGATTTAAACGCCCTGTATAAATTGGAAACAATTTTTGGAATTTTTGCTATTGGGAGCGCATTAGAAGCGGCAGAAGTCCAGTCCTCATCAGAACCAAATCTGACAAGAGGTTTTTCTGTTGGTGCAGGAGTTTTCATTGCACTTGGTTCATACGATGAAGCTGGCCTGCCTTGGCCGGGATATTTTGCTTGAGTTGCTCGGCCTGATGCAAGATTTTGGTTGGCTTTATCTTCTTTGGTTTCAGTAGTAAAACTTGAACCTTGAAAATCAAATATTTTTTTGCCATCGGCTCGTGCTTTAGCAAAAGCTTCTTCAAATGGAGATAGGGTCTTTGCCATAATTTTTCCTTTACCAGCCGGGGCAATTCCACCGCTTTAGCGATGCCTTAGCGCGTGGTGCGTCCCCTTTTGCATGTTCTACAACGCCAGACATCCGAGCACAAAAAGAGTCTTTTCGAGCGCCGCCTTTAGGCTGGGGGGCCTTCAAATGCGATCCAGTTTCACGGTTGTATTTTGCCCGACCTTTGGCAGTTAAGCCAGCGCCCTTCGACTCTGGAAGTTTTTCTCCACGGCCAATTGCAAGGCTGGGCCCACCATCTTTTAGTTTGGCGGTTTTTGCTGATTGCTTGAAGGCGTCAACCGTTGGCGCACCCTTGCTACCAACTTTGCGCATCTTTTCGCCAGAGCCTTCGGCTATTCGTTTTTTCTTTGCATTGATGTTGGCATAAAGACCACTTTTTTTCATTTTGTTTATCCTCGTGGATTAACGTAGTGCTTTTGCATTTCAAGAATGATTGTGTACGCATCACCAGCAGTACCATCCAAAGTTGTAAAAGTAATAACGCCATCTTTACCAGTGCCAGCGTTGTTCCATAACCCGCCAAAACCAGAGTAGTCCTGCGTGTAATTTGTATTGGGCGGGATTATTTCAATGACTACAGGCGTGCTTGCTTTCCAATTCATTTGAACTTCCAGCCCGTGCGTCATTGCTGTGCATTTTAAAATAGTCACCGCATCACAGGCACCACCAGCCGCTGAAGGCGTAAGCGCCGATGGGGTAACTTTTGCAACAGCAGACTCATTTTCTGTTGTGCTCATTGATGCGTAAAATTTCATAATGGCGACTTGTTCGCCATCAAATAATGTTTGGGATGTAGCCGTAATGGTCATTTATTTCTCCAAATTAAAAGCAGGGGCCGAAGCCCCCACTTAGGTTTAGCACATCATGCCGCCGCGCTTTTTAGGCGCTACTGTGACCGATTTCTCAGTCTTGGTGACGCTACCTGCCGGGGGCTTGGTTGGAGTTGGTGTAAACATGCCTTTTACAGCCTCATAGGCGCGCTTTGGAGCGCCCAAGATGCTTTCCCGCATTGCTTCATTCTCTTTTGTTTCGTTTGCATAGTGACGGTCGTAGGCACCTTTTGACATGTCCTCAGTACCACCTTCTGCAAAACGAACCTTGCCACCTTTTTTGTATCCTTTGTTGACTTGAGACTGTGCAGTCCCAAAGGCATCGTCAAGGGCATCAGTATGGTTGTCCGAATCGGGCAAGTGTTTGCCTTCGGGAGTAAAGAATTTTGTTCTGTACTCACCATAATCTCTGTCCTTGTAGGTTTTTGCTACATGGCCTTTTGGGCCAGTATGGGTCTTGACGAGGCGAAGGTTTGGCTTCTCCTCTTTCTCAACCTTACCGCCCTTGGCAAAGGTGCCAGACTGCAAGCTGTTGGCTACGGGACGCGAGACGAAGTGACGAGGCATCTTTACTGCCTTGCCGTCATCAACGACTTGACCCCCCGTAGCAAAACGCTTTTTTGCGGCACCGCCTTTTTTGTAGCCGCCAGCATTTGCTTCTTTCACGCCACCAGTGGTGCCGTTCTTGATGCCGGGCTTGGCTGTGTCAGCAGGACGGTTTTCCCAGTTGCCACCTTCAATGGCGCGACCTACGCCGGGCACCTTGCCACCCTTGGCAAAACCGCCTGCGTTGCGTTCTTTAATGCCACCAGTACCATGGGCTGTGTCACGCTTTGCTGTGTGCATCTTGGTGTTCTCATAGGCCTTCTCGTTGCCCATGATGCTACCGCCCATGGCATAGCCACCGGGTTTGCCTTCTTTGACTTCACCAGTACCATGGGCGCTGTCTTTTTTGGCAGTATCCATTTTGGTTTTGGCGTAAGTACTGACTTTGCCGCCACCAGCTTTGCCGTGAGCGCGCTGGGCAGACATTGACTCGTGGTGCTTCAACTCTTTCATAAGAGACTTGCACTCAGCAGAACCGCCGTCTTTCATGCCAGACAAAGCCTTTTGAACCATGGCGGCACGCATTGCGCGTTTGTTTGGCGTCATACCAGCTAAAGCGTTACGACCCATAGCCTGCATAGGCGCAGGAGCAGGTGAAGTGGCTCCGGGCACCATGCCGGGGCTTGCGGCCATAGGCATACCACCACCCATTTGCTTGTGAGCGACTTTGCCGCCCTTGGCATACATGTTGGGGTTCATTGCGCGACGACGCACAGCCATGGATGGTTTTTTAGGAGCCATGCCACTTTCAGCGTCTTCAAACACCTTGGAATTGTTACTTGCCATGGATTTGAAAGCGTCGGACTGACCAGCGGCTTTGGATTTAACTTTGCCGCCTTTTTTAAGTTTCAGAATAACTGAAGGCTCATCGGTCATCATTTTGACCATTGGTTTAAATTGTCCCATAACGACCTCCTATTAGGCTTGAGTTACGCCGAGAGCGCCAACGCGAGTTGCGTTAGGGCCAACAGCGATGGCAGGCAACAGAATTCCCATTGTTGTACGAACGATGCCGTTCGATGCAGTGGCAGGGGTGTAGGTACCGCGCACGTCTCCCGTAGTAGTGGTTGCAGTAGCAGTTGCGGCGGCTACAAACGTACCAGCATCTTGTGCCAGTGCGTTGTTGCTCTTGACGCTGGCAACGTATGAGACGTTGAACACGCGAACTGGGATTCCCAGAACGTCGCTTGTACCAACCACAACAACAGTTGCAGAGCCAGCAATAGTCACGCCACTGATTTGGTAAAAAGCTTTCAAACCAGTCACAGCAGTTGCGGGAGTTACCACAGTGATAACTTCACTCATGGCCTGTCCATAGTAGTCGTAACCACTGACAGTAAATGCACGAGCAGTTGTAGAACAATTTACCTTAACAGCACGAGGACAATCCAACTGCAACACGGCTACACCGCCAGCGGTAGTGGCAGACTTTACAGAAGTACCAGCAGTCAGGGTTACAGCACCAGCAGCGGCGGCAGTTTGCGACACAGCAATGTTGTTGGTGACGGCGGCTTGAGGAACGATGTCCCAAACGTAGATGCGACCCAGAGGGCCAACACCCAAGTCCATAGGAGCAGGGTTATCAAGAGGCACATTGGTATGACCAGTAATTGTGGTGCTAGACGCTGTGGACGATGCGCTTACCGTGTAAGTACCTGTGCCACCAGTGCCAGTGCCAAATGCGGTGATGTATGAACCATCAGTCACACTTGTACCGTCAATGTACATACCAAGAACAATCGGAGAGCCAGACAGCATTGCTGTGACGGTCAACGTGGTTGTTGCAATTGAGCCAGTAAAAGTAGAGGTGTACGGGCGCAGACCCGTACCCATGTAGGTTTCGGCAGGGCCTAAAAATAGGTCATCGGAAAATTGAGGCATTTGATCTTCTCCTTGAAAAGCATGATCAGTTAAAAAAAAGGCTGGTTTTTTACGCCAGCCCTGTCACTTTAGACGCCGGGTGTGCCGTAGGCGCAACGTGGGTCTGTAAAGCCGAGGTCATAACGCTCGGTAGCTTTGTAACGCATGGTGTCGGTCTCGAAGTCACCTTCCATGGTTTTTTCCAAACGACGACGCATCAACAGCTTAAAGCCTTCAGGTGCATCGGTCTGAACAAAAAACGCAGTGGATGAAGTCAAACGAGAAAGCACAGCGGCACCTTCGTCCAGCAAGCCAATAGACTTGACGGGGTTGATGTCGTTGTTTGCGTTACCTGTGCGAAGCACGGATTTCAGCAAAACTTCAGCTTGGAAAATATTGCCGGGAGCCACAATCAGTTGACGTGGAACCAAACGAATTTTCTTGCCGTTGTTGTCCACAGCCTGACGGATTTGGATCAACATTTGCTCCAGAGAAGTCTGGGACAAGTTGGCGGCAGTAGCCAATTGGTTGCTGAACGTGCCGTTCACGATGGGGTGGGCAGTGCTGATTAAAGACACGCCGTCGCCACCGGGATATGCGCTGTTGAACCCGACGTTCAACACGTTAGCGGCCAACAGTTCTTTGGTTTCCACCAAAGACTGAGCCAAGTGACGTGCATAAACCTGACCGATACGGATGTGGTCGCCGTCTTCAACCAAGACTTTAGTCAAGGCAAAAGCAAGACCGTACACTTTGTACAGGTAGCGTTTTAAGAAGAGCACACCACCTTGTTGATAGGTTACGGGCGTACCGTCAGGTAACTGAGGTGCGGCTCCGAAACCGTACAAGACGGGTTCTTCATGGTAGTTGCGTGGAATGCCGTCTTCTTCGCGGAACACACGGCTCCACTCGTCGGCACGTTGGTCATAGACTCCGTCAAAGCACTCATTCAAGATGGGTTCGACAATTGAACGGAAGTCCGTACTGCGCATTGGTGCGGCCATTTTTTACTCCTTGGCTAGTTAAGCAATTGCGGTGACAGCACCGAAGAATTGCGAGTTGGCTACAACAACGCGAACAATAACGTAAGCGTCACCCCATTCATTGCCCGGATACGGTGCAATATCAACAATTCGCATTTGACCTTGAACAGCACTACCTGCGGCAGTTGATGCGCCCAAAGTTGCTTGCGACAAACCAGTGGTTGTGGAACCAGCGGCAATGTTGCTGAAGTTGTACTCGTTACCAATAGACGTTTGTGCCAAAGTCGCATCCGACTGAATTTCATAAACGATGTTTTGGTCGTTGTAGAAATAAGCAACGCAAGTTCCTGCGGTGTACGCAGTGCTTGCAGGCCAGTAGTTGGAAACACGGGCACGACCAGTAGTATCAGTCCACTGCACACCAGCAAACGCGCCAACAAACGCACCAGTATTGGCGGCGATGACAATGGTACCCAAGGTACCGCTGTTTGCAGTCGTGCCGTACTGTACGGGTTGACCCTTCAAAATGTTCGAGGCGTAGCCCGAAACGATACCGCCAGCCAGCGCCTGTGCGCGATCCAAACCAGAAGGATGGAACGCAGGACGCAAGCCAAACGGAGCAGAGGTTGTACTCATAATTTACTCCTTAGTTAACCCGAAAATACGGGCGTTCGATTGGGTTGCTGTTCAATAGAGCCAATACCTTCACCCTCAACATTCACAAGCGACTTTCCGTTGCTGTCCCGTTGTCCTTGGAGGTTTGCCACTTGGACACGAATCTTCTCAGCCTCTTCACGAGGTTGATCGTGATGGTGGTAAGTCATGACCTCTTGGTAAATATCCATAGGCAACTTGAACAACAACATCTCGTTGCATGAGATGTATCCAACATGCTCACCTGACTTCACGCGATAGTCTTCATAGCCGGGCAACTCGTCCGATTTAACGGGAACGTAACCCAAGCGAATCCGCTTATCTATGCTGTCGTAGCTGTTGGTTGTTGAAAGCCAGCAAAGGTGCCACCCGTCCATGTCGGGCAGTTTTGGCAATGCTGATTGCGTCCATTCCTCACTCCACATCTTGCGACGTTCCTGATTTGAAATGAACTTATCCTCAGGTGCTTTGCGGCTTGCGTCCTCGCTTGCGCGATCATTGCGGCCACCAGCATTGAGAGATTTTTTTAAACGTGATTCCATGATGTTTTCCCCTTAGATTAGTTGCGGCGACCGTTGATACGATCGAATTCAATGAACTGCTTGACCATTCGTGCTTTGCGCTCAGGATTTTCCCACGCACCCACTTCTTTCATCGCCTTGACTCGGTCAGGTGATAAAACAAATTGGGTTCGATTGGAACCTCCATAAGCGGCCGAAGCCTCGCGTCCTGCACTTCCCACAACATTCCTTGGTCGTCTGACACCACGAGATTCGTTGTCATTGGAATTATTGTAGCGGTGAGGCAACTCTCTTTGCAAGCGGCTGTCCAATTCTTCCCAATAATCGGGATCGGTTGGGTTCCACCCTTGAGTCACCATGACCTCATCAATCTTCTTGGCAATGCGGCTATCCGGGTCTGTGGTGGCCGGGTTGTACCATTTATTGCGGCGCATCCACTGTGTGGCCAGACGTTGAACCTGAGGATCAGGCGCTTCGTTGTTTTGCTGGGGACGGCGCAACTCTTGGTCAGCCTGTTGGCGCAAAACAGTCAAATTACGGGTTTCTTCCTGTGCGGCTTGCCACATGGTCTGGGCTGACACCATTGCCTCGCCATCGCCGTTCTGAGTGGCCTCAGACAGCTTCATTTTGGCGTATTCAAGCCGGGTTTGAGCGTCTTCAAGGCCTTTGTCAATGCGAACCAAGTGCTCGGATTTGGTATTTCGCTCCAATTGACCTAAACGGCGCTTGAATTCTTCGTTTTCACGCTGTAGAGCGGTCAAACGAACGTCTTTTTCCTGATTTGTCTTGCGAATCAAGTCTTTTTTGGCTCTTCGACGGCCACGTTTAGCCGATCGAAGTTCATCATTGTCATCTGGATGGTCTGCATCTTCATCACGAACGGTGCCACCCTCCGATTTTTCTTCAAAGCCATCGCCTTGAAGCATTTTTTCAGGTAAATCAACCACTGCGGAGCCATCTTGCTCCTCAACGATTGCAATATCGTCTTCTTTGTTGTTTGGATCAGCCATTGTTTCCTCCTGTTATACGTAGGCTTTGAAAGAAAGTGGGTTGCTGGTGACTTTGGCAATCAACTCGTGATCGTTCAACGTCATAAACAACACCGGGTCTTCGTTCTCTTCATCGCTTCGGCTTTTAATTTCCCAGCGATCACCGCCCCATTTAGGGACTCGAACGAAATCGCCCACCTCAGCCCACGCGCCCTCAGGCCATGCAGTCATGGTGTCACGATTTTTGTACGCCAATGGGCCAACAGACACGACTCTGCCAATCATGTTGTTCCATTTTTCGTTCTCTTTGGTTTCTTCAACCAGAACGATGCGTCCTGTTTTCTTTTTAATGCGCCGCAGTTGAACGATTACTCGCCCACCAAGCGGTGCCATTCCCGGATGTATATCTGGGAAAGCCCACGCCAACTCTTGCAAGTCTGGCATGTCATTTGTGGACTCGAAAGCCACAATTTTTTTTACTTCACTCATCATCAACTCCTAACACCATATTTCAGGTGCATCGTTATGCGCTTAGTCAGCGCGGTCTCACCCCGGAGTGGGGCTATCAATCTTGGTTCTTCTCTTCATCCAACATGGCGTTAATCATGTCCAAGGTTAATTGCAGTCCTTGGTACTCTCCGACCATACGTTGGTAGCCATCCCAAGATGCAGGAACCCCATGTGCAAGGGCTAAATGCAAATCAGCTTGGCGTATTTTTACTCTGTGAATCAATGCTTCAAGCATTTTTTTTCTTGAGATTTGCTAAACCACCAGAAGGTTTTTTGCCGTTGCTGGCGCTTTTCCCTTTTGGTTGCATGGTTGTGCCATCCAACTTTTCGCCCATGGCAATGCGTTTGTGCTGAGGCACATTGATGGTTCTCTGTTCGTATTCACTGGTTGACATTTGGAACTCCTTGAGGTTGTGGCATTACTGCCGGGGGTTGTGCAGGTGGTTCCTGCGGTGGTTGCGCCTGCGACATATTTTGAATGGTCTCGTGCGTCAATTTTGAATTTTCGATGGCAATTTTTGTTTGGTTGTCCATCTGAAGTTTTTGGTTGTCAAATTGCAATTTGGCTTGGTCGTATTGCGACTTTGCTTGATCTGCTTGAATCTTGCGTTGAGTCTCGGCCATGCTGGTGTCTTTGACCACTTGAGCGTCTGCTGGCAGTGGTGGTGGAGCGCCTTTGCGTTGCTGTGCCATTTGAACAAGCGATGCCAAGGCTTGCTGGAACTGGCCAAACACTTGTTGGGTGTCCAACATGACATGCGCGCCCACAGCGGTATAGACCTTGTCAATGGTGGCTGTGAGTGCTGGATCGTCGTAGTCGTCCACAGGCTTGCCCACAGACTCTTCTACGTAACCGTTGGAGCGGTTGAGGTACCACAGCGTCATGTGTTGTTTTAAATGCTCGATCAAATTGTTTAAGTAATTTGGGTCTGCAAATGGAGATTGTCCCAAGAACGGGTTCATTGCAAATTGCAAGTGATCTTGAATGTGCGCAATGTGATCTTGTTGCAAGTACGCATAGGCTGGTTGACCAACAAGCATGGCGGCGTTTTCGTCGGCCGATGTACGCTGTTCTGGTGATGGCACGTCTTTCATCAACTCATTGATGTTTGGCACTTTCATTTGTTTGAGCATGCGGCTCAATACAGCACTTATGTTGAACTGCTCAGGGTGCTTTTCTGCCAACGCCAACACGGCTTGGTTTTGTGCCATGCGCTGAGTCTCACTGAAGATATGAGGATCAGACACAGGCACCACGTCGGTGTTCTTTTCAAAATCGTCGCGGTTGATTTCTAAGTCGGCAACAATGTCGCCTTTTTTCATCTCGTCAAAGTGCCAGCGGTTTAAACGGCACAAAATCTTCAACACACGGGCTTGTGAGTCGTGCATGCGCGAGTGAATCGATGAAAACACTGCCGCGCCTTGTTCAATCAAAGCCTGCGTGGTGCCCACGGGCGCATTGCTTGTGACATCAGCAATCTTCTCTTCACTGGTGGTGACCACGCCTTTGGCGGCTGTATCTAACCAACCCAGCAACTCAAACAGCACGGGGCTGGGCGGGTTGAACGGCATTGGCATTGCAATTTGGCGAATGTCCTGCACGCCGGGCGCGCCTTCAATCTCAATGATCTGGGTGACATCAACCTGTTGTGACTGGCCACTGATCTTGGCTCCCTTCAACTTCAGCATGGTGGCCGAGTTGTTGATGTGCGCAGTGTCCAGCAAGGCACGCAATGCACCCGTCAAGGCCGCGCTGAGACCTCCAATGAGGTGAGGTAGCCCAATGGCATACGCGCCGCGCCACGGGATGAATTTGAACTCTACGACCCAGTCCAGTTTGGTGCGGGTGTCGTCTTGCTCTTCCCAGTTGCGATACAAACCCACAACTTGATTGTCAAGTTCATCGACCATCAAGATGTAGGGTGCGTAATCGCCTTTGGTTGCCTTGTCGTCTTCCAACTCCAAGTAGCAGTAGATGTGATAGACCTTGCGCAGGCCATCTTTATTTTCCTCAAATTGCTTGCCTTCAATTTTGTTGTTGGCTTGCTCAACTTTGTTTTGATTTAACGTCCCAGAGGCTTTGATGTAACTTACGTCACGGTACATGCCAGTGCGGATGCGTCGTTCAAATTCGTACTGCGTGATTTCGTGGACTTCAGCGGCGCGCTGGGCCGTGTAAAAGTTGGTGGCCGCAAAGGGCAGGATCACACGGTCGATTGGCAAGAACTCCACGCATGGGCGTTTTTTCTGCTCGTCAAACCACAGCTTAAAGTACTGTGAACCGCCCAGTGGCAACTGGGTCAGCAACTGTTCTTGCTCGTCTTTGAACTCTTCAATTTGGTCAGTAATTTGCCAATTTAAAAAGTCTCGTTTGCGTTCCGACTTTGCCGACTTGAGGTCGTCCATCTTGCCAATAATTTTGGTCTTGACAGGGCCATCAGGCGGGAACATTTCTTTGATTGCACGGCTGGCAAAATCCACACAGCCCTCAGCCATGGCAGGGTGAACCACTTTAGATGCACCCATAAAGGTAGCACCTCCGGGGGCATCATTGCCCATACCAGTGCGCCTGATGCCCTCTTCATATTGTTTGTCGCGCAGTGAGCGCGCTTCTTTGTCCGTTTCAAGTAAATCAAGGTACCTGAATGCCAGTGTTGAAATAACGCTGGGGTCAATGCTGTCTGCAAGATTGTCGTAAAACTCGGGGTTAAATTCTGGCCCGTCATCAATGTCAACAATGGCCGAGCCGTCTTCTTGCTCTTCCGTGCTCATCTCGGGAAGATCAACAACGGCACTGCCGTCTTCTTGTTCTTCAATGTCAAGATCGCCTAAATTTTTTGTTGCCATCATTTAGCCTTTTTGTTTTTTAACATTTCAAGTTGCATTGCGCCCAATGAGTTGTGAACAACAACAGCTTTTTTTGGAGCGCCTTGTTTATGTTCATCTTCACCGTGACGCATAGCCAAGTGGCGCTGGGCCACCACGTTTTGTTCAGGGAATGCATGGAAGTCGTCGTGACTGAAACCACGGTGACGGCCATCTACGGTGCCGCCTTCTGCATAGAACTTGATTGCCTGAGGTGCGGCGTACTCTTTGCCTTTGGCCTTGGCTTGATCTTCTGGCTTGTCGATCTCGTACTCGCCATTGTTTTTTTGCGCGTGCTCGATGTGCTTGTCGCCCACATTGTGTGTGAACGATGTTTGATGGCCAATGTTGCTGGTGGACTCAGTGGGCGTGGTCATCAAGATGTGGCCAGCATCTTTGCCGTTCTTTGTTTTGTACCTGTTTTTTGGCAGGAACTCAGTGTCTTTGAACCGTGAGTCGGTTGGAATTATGTGCGGAGTACCGTCATCGTTTTTACCTACTTGAACCAAGCGTGGGTGCAGTACATGCTGGCGCTGATAGTCGTAGCGCAAGCCATCTTGGGTGGTGTGCCCGTAGTGGGCTTTGTCTTCGTCGGTCTTGCGTCCAGAGCCGCTGTAGTGGCCTTCCGGGCCCTCGTCTTTCTCTGACTCGCTCAACTCATTCTCAGGGCGTCCTGTTGTCCAGTACTTGGCGTGGGTGATTGCGCCTTCCATCTTCTTGGCCATGGGGGAGCCACGCTTCACGTCAGTCACCATGTACGAGCCCTTGGGCGGCGTCTTATTGCCCTGCTCGTTTTTAAAGTCGCCTTGGTTATCAGCCGCCATCACGGTGTTGCGAACACGTGCTTTGTCGCGGGAAATGTTCTCGCTAACTTCCTGACCTTTTTTGACTTTGGGGCCCACATTTGAGTGCGTCACATGGTAGCCATTTTCTGGGTCATGCAACTCGTTGGTTTTGCCGTATGAGTTGGCAATGATCGGTGGTTTGTCATCCATCTTGCGCTGTTCGTTCAAATGACGAATGACGTGGCGTGAGGACACGTCAGTCTCGTCCACAACATTAGGACGGTACAGCATGCGCTTGTTTTGCTTGTCTGCTCTATCTGATGCGTTACGCATTGAACCAGTGTGAGCAATGATCCAGTCGCGGGTCATAGCAGGATCGTGCTTGGCAATTGCGTGGCCAGCGCGACGACTGACGGCGGCGGCGTATTGAGATTCAGCATTGGGCGCAAAGCATGTACCTTGCTTGGTGTCAACGATGCCTTCGGCGCTCTTGCCGCCACCACAACCTTCGGTTTGACCGGGGCAGGTGTTGATCACCTTGTAGTCCATATCTTTGCCGTGACCTCTTGGAAACAGCGCATGCCCTGCAATACCTTTGGACGCATAGCCAACGTGCGATCGACCTTCATCGTCGTGCTCGTGCTCCACCGTGTCTAGCTTTTCAGACTCGTCTAGCGTGTCTCTGTTGTGCTTGATAAATTTGGCGGCGCGGATTTTATTTAGAGCCTCTTGCTCTGCACTCTTTTGTTCTTCAATTGGTTTTGCAAAGTGATCTTCAAGCGTTTGCTTGTGGATTTTTCCTACCTGACCAAGGTTTAAAGGTTCACGGTGCTCTTCCCCGTAGACCTTTGCTCTCGCATCCATCATGTTTTTCAACCCTTCAGCGCCTGCTTTGGGGTTTCCCTCAATCAAATGCTTTGGCACCACAATGCCCTTAACGCCACCAGCGCCGGGGGCCGTAATCGTTGTGCGCTTTTCTTTGGAGTCGTCTTTCTTTGCCGCCATCTCAGCCTTCATCTCGTTCACAGACGGCTGGCCACCCTTTGCCAACTTTTGAGCGGGGGCACCACCACTCAATGCGGCCATGGTCTGGCCTTGGGGTGTCATCTGGAGCAAGTTGCCTGCTGGCGCTGGTGGGGCACCGGGTGGCGCGCCCGGAGGGGCACCGGGGCCACCGGGAGGAGGAGGAGCGCCGGGTGGTTGGCCACCTTGTGGTGGCTGGGGAGGTGTTGGCATCAACTGTTGACCGACTTGAGTTTTGCTCATATCTACGCCACCAATGGGCATGCCTTTTTTGGGTGTGGCCACGCCACCGGGGCTGGGCATACCAATGTCACTTCGTTCTGGTGGGAAGAAGTGCTTGGGCGACATGCTTGGCGCTTCGTTCACTCCAATATTTTTAAGGTCAACCTTGTTGCCTTTTTGGGCAAGTTCAATTTTCATTTGGGCTGTTGATGGACGCACTTCGCCCCCCTTTGCTTTGTTTATTACGTGGGCTTTCTTGCCATCTTTTTCCCGCACATAGTATGAGTCGTGCCCATAATGAGCAATGCTCTTTTGAATGCGGGGGTCTTCAATGTGTAGGTGATGCCCTTCGGACAGGGTTTCACGCAAGTGCTTGGCCACGTCAGGGATGTCTTTTAGATCACGGTGTTGGGCGGCATGGCCAGAGATATTGGTCAAGTGCTTTTGGTTCTCGTAGTCCCATGTGTTTTTAGGTTCTTTCACTGTGCCTCCTTTGGCTTCTTCAATGACCTTGCGTGACACAATGCCATGCCCAACGTCACGCTCTTTGTCGTATCGGATTGGGTCATGCATGGGGTACAAGTGTTTGGTCGGCGTGTTAATGTCAAATGCTGATCCTTCGGGCACGTGGTGCTTGTCTTCCAGCGCCCGAAACTTTTGTTTGTTGACCACCATGGGCTCACCAATGGTTACCTCTCCAATTGCTTTGGCCCTGCCCTCACCCGTCCTGACGATGGCAACACGTTTTCCCACATAGGGTCGCAAGGTGTCACTGTTGCGTGATTCAAGGGTTTTGTGACCGTCCACAATCATGTCGGCATACCTGCGGCCTGACTTGCGGTCTGTGGCCACGTTGATGCCCATCACAGAGCCACCTTTAGCGTAGTTCACATGCTCTTCGGCTTTCCACTCATCCGGGGCCACACAGCCACCATGAGCAAAACCAAAGTCCTTCTTTTTAAATGGCCGGGATCGGGGCAAGTCGGCCATGCCAGCCTTCTTGTTGATGCGCTCCACCTCGGCGTCTGACAACACCTTGTTGACCTTCATTGATCCACCGATCAACCAGTTGCCCGTCATGTTGGGATTGGTCTTGTATCGGTAGTGGCCACCCTTGGGTATTTGGTCGGTGATGTGTGATTTAACAGGCACCACCCTGCCTTGTGCATTGGTGCCGCGCTTGGTGGCCTCAGCTTGCCAGTCCACGTCGTCAGGCATTTCTATTTCAGCCCATGCGTGGTTGGAAGGTCGGCGGTCGGGCGCGGTTTTTTTGGAGTCGGACTTCTCACCAATGTGCGTGGCCATAGGTAGATCACCCGCATGCCACCCCGGTCGATACGCCAAAGGCCCAATCTTGGACTTGACCTTACCATTGGCCATGTCGCCTTCTTTTGCATCCACCCATTTGTCCATCTCTACCGGGGTGGTGGAGTCCACAAACAACGGGAACAGCTTGCCCGGATGCTCTTGATGCACTCGGAACAGTTTATATGCCTTAACCGTGTTTTTTGGTTCTGCCATAGGTGATCTCATTGAATATGTCAATTATGCCTTGGGGTCATGCATTTGGGCAATCAGGACACCGTCCGTCACCCTGACACACACCCAGACAATTGCACGACCTTCGCATTACGCCCCCTGATCCACTCACGCAGTGCTTGCACGGCTTGTTGCTCAGGCACCTCTGCCGTGGGGCTGGCAAGTAGTTCGTATCGGTTCTCGCAGACAGTAGTGCGCACACCGTCGTGCTGGATGACTTTTTCATAGCCGGGCCCTGCGTTGATGTAGATGTAATCTTCATGCGACATTTATTTCTCCTGTTGGTACTAGTCAGACTAGTTAGGGTTTCTACTTACTAGTCAGACTAGCGTCATGCTCCATACGGATTCTCCCGGCCGCGCATGTTGAATATCTCAGCGTCGGTGATGTCCTCTTCCTCGATCTCTTCCCGTGATGAGTAGTCAATGCTGATCCACCCGGCATCCCTCAGGTACCTGAGCCCCTGACTGATGCAGTCCACGAACTCGTCATGCACCGCTCCTTCAGGGAAACTGCATATCTGACTGACCATGCCTTCGGCCCAGTCCTTGACAAAGCCCTTGCGCACGGACGACTCAGGCACCCACACGCGCCCGGCTTTGATAATGTTGGCCACGATCGACAGTCGCTGTACCTTGTCGGCCCGGCCGGGGTTGTAGGCAATCACGGGCAGGTGGGCCTGCTGTAAGTCTTGGATCAGGCTGATGCCTGCGCTCTTGTCCTCCACGAGGATCACGTCCACCAGCTTTCGGGTCTTGCCCTCACCGTAGACGGTCTCGAACTCCTCGATGACCTTGGGGCGCAGTTGCGGGTACTGAAGGTGGTCTTGCCAGCAGTCAAGGATCAGTACGCACATGCCACCGTCCTCAGGCTTGAACACGCCCAGCGTGATCGATCCCGTGGGGTCGTTGATGGTCTTGTCACTGGTGGCGCAGTCGTAGGACTGTAGGATGTACTCCAGCCGGGGGAAGGGCCTGCCGTCTGGCCAGAGCCTGAACCAGTCACGGTGGACGATGCCGCCTTCCTCGGGGTCGATGATCTCAGCATGAATCTCCTGCCTGCCAAGGTTGGTGCCCTCGTACTGGAGAATTTGCTTCTGGAAGGACTTGGCCAAGTTGGCAATGTTGCTGTACGTGCTGGCGCGGGTGATCACCACGTCGTCGCCCTCACGCTCGATCAATTCCATCACCACGTCCTTTGGCTTGGGTGTGGTCGAGCAGATCAGCTTGGTGCGGTCACCCAGTCGGATACCGAACTGGATCATGTCCCATGACTCTCTGAGGTACTCCCATGCGGCCAACTCATCGAGCCAGCCCCCATGAAACTGCGGCCCACGGAACCGCTCGGGCTCGGACGCCGGGATGCCCTTGATGAATGACCCGTTGATGAGGTATATCTCATGCAGGCTGGAGTTGTACTTGGCGATCATGCCGTCCGGGATAACCTTGAGCAGGCCTGAGTCGCCTTCAAAGCAAACCCCCCTGAGGTCACCCGATGTTGGGGCTGATACCAGCCAGCGGGTGTTGGGTTGCTCCCATGCCCACCATGCAAGTGTTTCAGCCGCCGCACGCGACTTTCCCGCACCTCTGCCAGCTAAAAGTAACCAACATGACCACCAGTCTCCCATGGGCTCGATCTGGTGCTTGTGGGCCTCTTTGTGCCACTTCAGTTGCCAGTTGACCACCGCTTGAGAGACGGGGCTCAGTTTGGCGTACTCCTCGTCGAGATACTCTTGATCTTCGAGGATTGCGTCTACAGCACTCATATGCTCGATTGGCGCTGTAGCTTGATGGCTTTGAGAAGGTCACCAAACACGTTCAGGTTGTGCTCGATCACCACCGGGCTGTCGTCGTCTCCACTGTGGGTGACTCGGTCACCGTACTTCTTGGGGTTGAACTTGGCCAGCAGTTTGAGCCGGGTCTCAATTTGAAGTTTGCGGTGGCCTAACATGTCCACCTTTTTGATGGTCACCACCCGGCGCACAATGACGTTGCCGTCCTCATCGGTGCCCTCAGGCGTCTCGCTTTCGCTGACCTCCTCACCCAGCAGGGGAGTGTCGGCAATCATCAGGCACTCCTCGGCCATGGCGTCGTATCCCACGTCACGTGCATGCGCGATGGATGTGGAAAGGTCGGGGTCTTTCCTCATCCAGTCATACACCGTCCTCCATGCTGGGAATCCTTCATTCTCCCTGCATATCTGTCTTAACGGTATTCCCTCACTAAGTTGTTCGCACATCTTACGTGCGGTGTCAGGGTCGTATGTGGATGGTCTACCGCCCTTGTTCTTTGGCGCGACGGGCATTTCGTACACGCCGGGCGATGTGATCTTCTCTTCGCGTGTTGCGACTCTTGTCTTTTTGTCGGTCATATTCCAGTCCTTTGTCGCGCAATCATTTCAGCGCATAACTGGAAGTTTAACTCTTCGACTGTGGGTCTGTGAAGTCCATGGTGTTTTCCACCACGTAATTTAAGTGTTCGGCCAGTTGCGTGAACTCTTCACGGGGCACGTAGCTCATCCGTGGGCCAGCCATTGTGTTAACGATTTTGATGATGCCCACACCGTATAGCAATGCATCGGTGTAGGCCTCTCCCAAGATGTCGTCGGTCTGCTTGGTCACTTTGCGGCTTTCCCGTCGGCAAACCCACGGTCGTACTCGTCCTTCAGGCGTTGCTGAAAGATTTTGCTGATCCAATCCATAAACACAATGGCACCCTCTTCGGCATTCCCCTCAAAATACAAGCCGGGGCCATTGAAGTCCAAGGTACCCACCACATACCCCTCGTTGTTGTGGAAAATGATGTTGTATTTGGGCTTTGGCAGTTCCACGCTAACGCTGTGCAAGGTCTCAGGCTTGACGGCGTATTGCACTTGGCATGAGCCGCCCTCGTATGCGTTTTGTACTTTGTAATCGTCACTCATAACTCATCCCCTGAATCTTATTGGCGGCAAACTTCTTGTAGGCCTTCAGTTGCACGATCTCCTCCTTCATGGCGGCGATTTGGGTGGCTTGGTGCTTCATCGTGCTGGATGCGCGCTCTATCCACTCTTGAACCTCCTTAGGCATGGCAAAGGTACGCTCCTCAGGTTTGGAGGCCGCCACGGGCCGTTTGGGGGCCTTCACGGGTGCTTTCTTGGCTGGTGCCTTTGCGGCAACCTTCTTGGCTGGTGCTTTCTTGGCTGGTGCCATGGGTTTTCTCCTCAGTTGGTTGGTAACGGATGTCGGGTGCATAAACGCACAAAATTAGGAACATGACGAACCACATGCCAATGATGAACTTTTGGGTGGTGGTTTCGGTGGGCTGTTGGCTGGGCAAATGGCGCATCATTTCGTCGATGTCTTGGCGGTTCATTTCTGCCTCCAGAATGAGCCGTGAACGAAGCCACCAAGCCAGCCTGCAAGAATGCCAAAGCCAAGGGCTCCAAGCATTCCAAAGATGCAGAAGGATATTTCACACAATGTGGTCATGCTTCCTCCACTGTGATGCGGTATTGCTTGCCGTAACGGTCTTGAACCATGATGGTCTTCTTTGTGCTGGCGAACTTGCCATCAGGCGTCACGTCGTACTTGGGGCTGGTCACCACGGACAGCAGGCTCTCGCTGTCGTGCGTCTTCAGCTTGCCTGAGATGATGTGGGCGATGTAGTCGCAGTAGGCCATCAGGCTGTGTGCCTTGGCGGTTGTTTCGATGACCATCTTGGCCATTGCTTTGAAGTCTTCCATTTTGTTCTCCTTATAACTCGTACACACCAAGTTCACCGGGGTTGATCCACTCAGCAAACAATCCAGACTGGCGCAGGACTTGGTCAATTTTAGGATTGACACCGAAGGCCCAGCTTGATGGGCTCTCGTAGTAGTCGGCCCACTTGTAAGACTCTGGGTCTTCTGCACTGATCTGGAACCGACCGTCCATGTCGTCACGCTCGAAAACTGGCACGCCCAGCTTCTTGAGGGCGTTAAATGCTTTGATGTATTTGCGCTTCATTTTTATCTCCTATAAACCTGCGACTTTGCAGTGAGTAGGATTCTAACATGAAGTTAGAGTCTGCCGTCAACACTTATTTGTATAGGGACAAACCCTAAGTCTTTTTGGGGGGGTGTTGTTGGCAGGTGTCGGAGCCACCTTGGGGAAACATGGCCTTGGAAATAGCAATCATGGACTCCACAGCCGCATGACCTTCTTGCAATTTCATTTGCGTGATTGTGAAAGCAATGTTTTTGACGTTGTCCCTGTTGCTGGGGTCGGTCATGACCAAAGCCTTGGCCAGCAAGCTGGTGCCTACGTTGATCAGGATGTTCATGGCCGCAAGTTCGCAGTGTTGTTCCATCACGCCATGTACGGTTTCATTGATACGCCTTTCTAAAGATTCGCTAACTTGTTGCACCAACTCAATCGCTCGTTTGTTCATATCATTGCCTTTGGCTCGGTATGCGGTTCAGAATGGCCTCAGCGGCGCTTTCAAGCACTTGGGCGGTGCCTATGGCTTGATCCTTTGCCAAGTCTCTCACAAGGTCTGCACAGGCTTCTCGTTCGATCAGCAAGGCAGTCTTGGTGGTCTGGATGGCCACGGTCATGATCTCAGCCTTGGCGATGGCCAGCGCGGCGTCGAATTCCTGCTGGGTAAAAAACTTCACGGCACCACTGTTGCCAAGCAATTGCCGGGCAAGAGGACTCAGTTCTTTTTTTTCATTCATGGTCAATCCTTTGCAAAGTAATAGGCGAGGCAGATCAAGATGATCACACCCCACGTTTTAATGGTGGGGTGAATTTTCATACGGTAAGTTCCAGTGCTGTCAGCATGCTAATTTGGCGATTGATGTCGGTGACCGACTTTTGGTAGTCAGCCATTACTTTTTGTTTCATGGCTTGCAACACAGCAAGCTGTTGGGCTCGTGGGTCAAAGTCATCAGGCACTTCAATCTCAATTTCTTGTTCTCCAACATACGAACGATAAGCCGAATCATCCAATTTAATGCTGAACACTTCGTATTTTCCTTTGTCGTCGGTTGCATATTGGGTGAAATGAATATGCACTTTTGTTTTGATTTTCATGATGTTCTTTCAGAAGTTGTAATCGTAAAATTTAGTTGGTTTGTGGCTCAGATTGAAACGGCGACCGTGTGCGTCTTTCCAACCTTGCTTGCCCCAACGAATGCGAATTGTGGGTGCGGTCTCGTCACTCGTGATGTGCCATTTCTGATCACGTTGATTTGAGCAGTGGGCACTAAAACCACCAACATGGAATTCCAGATTTACGCTCTCGTCGCGCTCTGCATTCATCTCGCGCACTTCAAGGGTTTTGTCGCTGATGATTTTGACAACTTCAAACGGGTTTACATCGCTGTAGCCAAGATGGTTAGCAAACCGTTGGTGGTTTTTGCAATGGCTGTAGCCATGATCACCGGGCCCAAACTCGCCGCCGCACTGTGAGCAAAATGTGTTTTGAAATTTCATGGTGTTCTCCTTAATGGGGCCGAAGCCCCGTTGCAATTAGGCTGTTGGTGTCACGGTGATGCGTGCAGAACCTTCTTTGCGGAAGGAGTTGAGTTGCTCTTCGGTGATGTTGAAGTGCTTGCACAGTGCGTCGTAATCGACAGTGCCTTTGACATCAGCAATAGTGACGGTCACGCCGTACTTCTCACCACGGAATTTGCCTTCGCCATATTGGTTGGCAAGGTTGTCTTTGAGGGTCTTGCACTGTAAAGTCAGTGTCTTGACTTGACGGTCGAGCACTGCGAGTGTGTCGATGTCGTTGCTGAGGCTCTCGACAGTTGCGAGGGCTTGGATGGTTGCTTGAACTGTTGTCATGATCATTTCCTTGTTAAACCCGCTGAAGTTGCGGTAAAAGAATTCTAACATGAAGTTAGATTCTGTTGGCAAGACTTTTTTCAATTATTTTTACTAGGGCAAACCCTAATACGTTTTTTTGCTACAAACCCCGGTGAATGCTCTTGATCGTCTCGTTGAGTGCGTCGATTTCTTCCATTTTGGCTATGCGCCAAGCGGCTTTCTCCCCGTGCCAGCCCATTTTTGAGCCCTGATGGCAGGACTTGCACAGAGCCACGACGGTGTAGTGCAGGCCCTGTTTGATGTGGTGGGCGTCTGAGGGGCCTGCCTGCCCACAGACTGAACAGGGTTGCTCTTTGACTAGTTGCACCCAGTCTCGTTCGGCTTGGCTGTAACTGCCGTTCATGCTGCCGCTCTGTCCATAGTGCGATTGCTGGCTTCCTGAGAGCGCCACACGTCGATCCGGGCCTCTGCTGAGGTCAGGGCCCACTTGAGACCTTCCTCGGCCTCTACGGCCGATTTGAGGCCACGGATGTGGACATCGTAGGACGGGTCTGCATACGCCATGGCTTCAGCTTGCGCCATTGACTTGGCCAGCCCTTCTGCAATGAACTTGATCGACAACGAGGCGATCAGTGCTTTGGTGAAGTTGTCGAGGTACCCCTTGTGCGCTTTAGCCTCAGCATACTTTTTGCCATGGGTGTACAAAAAAGTCACCGCTTCATTGATGTCTTTTTGTTCGCTCATGTGTTGCGCTCCTTCAAGACGGCTGAAACTTCTTTGTAAAAGCCGGTGCTGTCAAATGCTTCAGTAACCACGTTGGTGTGCGTCATTTTGTAGTAACCCACATTGATCAGCTTACTGTGCTTCAGGGCGTAAAACTGCACCTCCTCATCCGTCAACCCTACCCACGGGCGCTGTGCTGCTTTCCACTCAGCCAAAAAGCTGATTGCCTGTAGCCCGTATTCGTCAAGGATGTTCTTGATCAATTCCCACTCGGGAGGTGGCTGTGCTGCGGGTGGGGTGGTGTAAAGATTAGTTCCGATTGGCAGTCCGTTAATGTCGGCTTCCTCAAAGTCAATATCGCGTTTTCCCGGTGCTCCATAACAAACCCAAGCCACAGGCTCCTGCTCTGGCTGCGCTAATGCAGTAAAAAGATGTTCTCGCGCTTCTTGTGCAATTGTGTTGCCGATGCTGTTGCCATCGGTTTTCCCATTGCCAAGTTTGCTCAATGTTTCTAACGCATCCAGCGCCTGCTGCATTACTTCTCGGTTAGTCATGGTTGCTCCTTGATGTTGTGGGCAGCTTCGATGGCTCGGGCAAAAGCCAGCAGTTGTTCATCATAAGCACCAGACTGCGCGGCGATCTCGGAAATTTCATCTCGCGTCAGCGGCTTGCGCTGCTCTGGTTGTGCCAAGGCTTCGCGCAGGGCGGTGATGGCTTTTTCTTTACGGTAAACCATGTGCCCATCTTTACCAATAACCATGTCTAGTTCATCCGCTTCCAGCGCATCAAGCGACAGCTTCATTGCTTCTTTGTCAGTCATGTGTTCTCTCCAGTTATATTGCAATGCCAGTAATGTAGTTTTGTCATTTCCAAAACTCCCATTACTGTTGCAGTTGTCATGTGGTCGTATTTTGGTGTGTTGATAACGTCTCGTAGTTCGTTCATCAAGTCCATCCCCATAGCTTTTTGATCTGAGGATGGAATCACCGTTAGTTTTGGGCGTTGTTCAGTCATGCTTTCTCTCCTCTTGCTCTGATAGCTTCTGCCAATCCCTGTACATCGTAGTCGGGCCATCCATCTGCTACCTTTGCTATGGCTTCACGTTCTTTGGCGGCTACCAGTGCGGCGAAGGCAACAAGTTCAATGAAGTTGACGCACCATTTAAAGCCAGCCTCAAATTCCACCTGTCTAGCCATCTCAACAATTTCATCTTGTGTCATGTGTTCTTCTCCTCGCAGTCGTTCTGCCGAACCTTTGCTTACATACCCAATAGGCTCAGGCAAATCAATCTCCACAGTTTCTAATGACTCAGGATTTAAATCACCAAGCGCAGGTTTACCTCGTGGATGCCGTATGTTGGTTAATGTTATGCCGTCTTTAGTCATGTGTTTCCCCTTGCCCTGATGGCGTCAGCGTATTGCTCATCGCCGTACTCGCCTTGTGCCTCGCACAATTTTGCACACGCCTCACGTTCGGCTAAACGCCCTGCTTCTGCGCCCTCTTGGTACGACATAAACGAGTTTGGGTCTGTGTTCATCAGCACCAGCTTGGCAAAAGATTCAAGATATTCAATCCGAACGATTGGCATCCAATTAACGTCCGTCGCCAAATGCAGCCCAGCTTCTAAAGCAATACGGATAATTTTGTCGCGTGTCATAGCATGGCCCAGATGAACCCGGCCACCGCACTCAAGAAGACGATGGTCATCAAAAAAAGGATGACGATGGTCACCCAGTGCATAAATTCATCAATGCCCCCGTAATCACCGTCATACACCTCTTGTTTGTCCTGCGCCGCTTTGCGTTTTGATTTAAAACCTGTCATGTCACATTCCTCTGTAAAGCAAACTTTGCAATCAATGCGGCGTCAGCCAAAGCCTGACCCCTGCCCTTCTTGTCCAACTCGCGCCACCTTGGCCACAGTTGGATTGCTCGTGCCCGTGCGGCGTCCTTGTCGGTGCCAATCAAGCCTGCGGCCTTTTTCCACGACTGTGGTGTCACCATGGTGTGCGGTAAGCCCATCGCGCCCAACACACCCATGACGGTGCCGCATGAGTGGCCAAAGTTAAACATCGAAACCCCGCCGTTGCCGGGCATTGCATGCACCTGCTCGACGTACACGTGCTCACAACAACACGACGCAATGAAATCAGTCAGTGCGGCCGCATTCACGCGAGTAGCCGTGCCAATCTTGTTGGTGGGCATGGCAGTCCATTCAATGGGCTGGCCGTCCTCCAACAACACAATTGCGCCTGTCGCGCCCGGATCAATTCCCAGTGTTCTCATCTTTGACTTTCGTTGGTAAGTAACGCAACGTCACTATGGCACCTAGCCAGAATGCGCCGCACAAGAATGCCGTGGGAATAGACAACCAAAGCGGAAAGAACTGAATGGCCGCTGAGAATACAAAAGGCAAAAGAAAAAT
>RFYV01000044.1 GCA_009921265.1 Betaproteobacteria bacterium
GAGATGGTGGCGATTGTTAGAACCATTCGCGATATGGGCGTGACTGTTTTATTGATTGAACACGTGATGCAAGCTGTGATGAGTTTGTCAGAACATATTTATGTGTTGTCTTACGGAAAAATCATTGCGCAAGGCGCGCCGCAGCAAGTGGTATCCGACCCCGCGGTGATTGAAGCGTATTTGGGTCGTGGTGCCGCCAAAGAGGTGGCTCATGCTTGAAATCAAAAATTTACGCGCTGGTTATGGCGAGGTTGAAATACTGCGAGGCATTGATTTAAATGTTTCCAAGGGCGAAATAGTTGCCGTATTGGGTAGTAACGGCGTGGGCAAATCCACTCTCAATAACAATATTTCTGCCATTTACAAACCCTTTAGTGGATCAATTCATTTTTTAGGTGAAGACATCACGGGTATTTCTTCATCGGATGTGGTCAGGCGCGGTTTGATTCATGTGCCCGAGGGGCGACGCGTATTTCCCAATCTCAATGTCAAAGAAAATCTAGAACTCGGTAGCTTGGTACGCGGCAAACAAAGACGACAGCAAAATTTGGATCGTGTGGTGTCGATTTTTCCAAGGCTCAAAGAAAGATTTTCTCAAGCTGCAGGCACCTTGTCGGGCGGTGAGCAACAAATGTTAGCCATTGGGCGCGGCATGATGTCAGAGCCCGAACTGTTAATCATGGATGAGCCTTCATTGGGCTTATCACCACTATTGGTTGAAGAAATGTTTGGATTGATTCAGCAAATGAATCGAGAAGGACAGGCTATTTTGCTGATGGAACAAAACGCGGTTCAAACCTTGGCTATTGCGCATCGTGCATACATCATTGAAAACGGTGCGGTAGCGATGAAAGGGCAGGCCCGTGACCTGGCGCAAGACCCCGAACTCAAGAGACGTTATTTAGGTTTATAAATCAGTGTTGCTTCGCATTTTTTATGCAAAATAATTTGCCTTTGCCCAAATACCATCAAATCTATTTGGTGTTGCGAGAACAATTAAAAGAAGGAAAGTTTGAACA
The DNA here is from genome assembly GCA_009921265.1 of Betaproteobacteria bacterium. Classification (GTDB taxonomy): domain Bacteria; phylum Pseudomonadota; class Gammaproteobacteria; order Burkholderiales; family Burkholderiaceae_C; genus Limnohabitans. The sequence continues at coordinate 1,020 of RFYV01000044.1, forward strand.
GGGTCTGCCTTCGGAGCATTTGTTAACCAAACAATTTGGTGTGGGGCGCGTAACCGTTCGCAGGGCTTTGCAAGAGTTGGCGGGCGAGGGCTTAATCAAACGCGAACCAGGGCGTGGCACGCGTCCCGTAGAAGCGTTAATTCAACATCCCGATATTCGCAATCTCAAAGAAAGACCGATACAACGTCGCCTCACTGGCTTGATGGAAAACATCGTCAAGATGAGTTTACAAACTTCGGTCAAAGTTTTAGATTTAGAAAAATCATTGCCATCTTCAGCTGTGGCTCAAGCATTACAAATCAGTACTGACGAGCAGGTATATAAGATTGTTCGTGTGCGAAGTGCAGACGGCACACCCTTGTCATATATCACAGCCTATGTTCCCGTGCGGGTTTTGCCCGTGGTGAATCGACAAATTCTTAAACGCAATCCCATTTTGATGTTGATTGAAAAAAATGGTGTGGCATTGGGTCGCGTTCATCAAACCATCACCGCAAGACAAGCCGATGGAGATGTTGCGCTTGCCCTAGATGTCAAGGTGGGTAGTGCATTGTTGCAAGTCGAGAGAATTATTTTTGACGATCAAGACAAACCCGTTCAATGGCTGCAAGGGCTTTATCGCCCCGATCGTTATGTCTATCACATCGATATCTCAGAAGTAGGAAATTTAGATGCGCGAATTTGGATGGACGACCGAGTAGGTGATTAATTTAAAAATGAAAACTAGGGAAAACCCATAGCAGTACAGAAGTAAAAAAAACATACCGCAAAAATTTACCAATCGCCATATAAAACACGCAAGGCCAAAAAGGAAGTTGCAACCAACCCGCGACTGCGCACAAAGGGTCGCCAATGCCAGGTAACCAACTGAGTAAGCATGCACGAGGGCCTAATTTTTTGAGCCAAGTTAGTGCTCGCACATGAAAGCCGCTCGGTTTTCCTTTTACTTTCTCAAACATTTTGAGTGTGCCATAACCCATCCACCAATCGATGGCGCCGCCTAATGTGTTACCTAATGTAGCAACTGCAATGGTTGGCCAAAATAGTGCAGGATTGATTTGTATTAGTCCAAAGACCACAGGTTCGGATCCCATGGGTAACAAAGTAGCAGAAATAAGAGATACAAAAAAAACAGTGCTCAAACCATATTGCGGTAAAGCCAAAATGTCTAGCAATTGGTGAAGCAAAATTTCCATGATCCGAAGTGTAGTGGCAGTGCGACAAAAAAATAAATTTATTTTTTCACCGTGCTCAATTTTTTGGGCATTAGAATCACCCTCCCTTTACTAAAGATATGTACTTTCATTTTTATGCGCATTGGTTCGTTTGAATTGCCCAACTCAGTATTTGTTGCACCCATGGCGGGCGTTACAGATAGGCCCTTTCGCATGTTGTGCAAAAAATTTGGCGCTGGTTATGCGGTCAGTGAAATGGTCACTTCGCGAAAAGATTTGTGGAAAACTCTCAAAACATCGCGTCGATTGGATCACACGGGTGAGCCTGGGCCCATTGCTGTTCAAATCGCTGGCACAGATCCTTTAATGATGGCCTTGGCCGCGAAATACAACATCGATCGTGGCGCTCAAATTTTAGATATCAACATGGGTTGCCCCGCCAAAAAAGTTTGCAACCAATGGGCGGGCTCTGCATTGATGCAAAACGAACCCTTGGCTTTGCAAATTGTTGAAGCCGTGGTCAACGTTGCACAACAAAACAATATACCCGTCACTCTCAAAATGCGCACAGGATGGGACGCTAACAACAAAAATGCCGTTTCTTTGGCGCAAGGCGCAGAGTCCGTTGGTGTTCAAATGATTACCGTGCACGGTCGAACCCGTGAGCAAGGCTACAAAGGTATGGCCGAATACGACACGATTGCTCAAGTCAAAGCCAGCATTTCAATTCCAGTTGTCGCCAATGGCGATATCGATTCAGTTTTCAAAGCCCAAGAGGTTTTAAAGCGCACGCGCGCTGATGCAGTCATGATTGGTCGTGCAGCATTGGGTAGTCCTTGGATTTTGGGTGAAATCGCGCATTATTTAAAACACGGAACTCAATTGGCGCCACCACTGATTGCACAGGTCAGGTGTCTAATGATTGAACATCTCACCGATCATTACAACTTGTACGGTGCACAAATGGGCGTCAAAAGCGCTCGCAAGCATATTGCTTGGTACGTTAAGCATCTGCCAGGGGGTGAAGACTTTCGTCAATACTTCAACACCCTCGAAGATGCATCTATTCAAATCAAATCGTTGTGTCATTTTTTAGATGTTTTGGCTTTGCAAGGCGACCGTATGCCCAAGCATGCTCAAATATCCTATTTGGAATTTGTCTCATGAGTAAAAAGCAAATTGAAGAAGTTGTTCGCCATAGTCTAGAAACTTATATTCGCGATTTGCGCGGAACTGAGCCAGATAATTTACATGATATGTTGGTACATGTCATTGAAAAACCCTTGCTCGATATTGTGATGAAGCATGCCGATGGCAATCAATCGCGTGCGGCGCAGTGGTTGGGTCTTAACCGCAATACGCTCAGAAAAAAATTAGTTGAGCACAAGATGCTCTAACCATCTTTGTTTTTCTATTTGGATACTCAATGATCGCTTTAATCTCTGTTTCTGACAAAACAGGTGTTGTCGAATTCGCCCGTGCTTTGCATGCGCTCGGTATTGGCATTATGTCCACAGGCGGAACGGCCAAACTCCTTGCCAATCAAGGCATTCCTGTGCGTGAAGTTGCGCAGGTAACCGACTTTCCTGAAATGCTCGATGGTCGTGTCAAAACATTGCATTCCAAAATTCATGGCGGCTTGCTCGCGCGTCGTGATTTACCTGCGCATATGAAATCACTTGCAGAGCATCACATTGATCCTATCGATTTATTGGTGGTTAATCTCTATCCTTTTGAAGCAACCGTCGCCAAGCCTGGATGCGCCCTCGAAGATGCGATCGAAAACATCGATATAGGTGGGCCTGCAATGGTGCGTAGTGCCGCCAAAAATTGGCAACACGTGGGTGTGCTCACTGATGCGTCGCAATATGCGCGTGTCCTCGAAGAGCTCCAACAAAATAAAACCTTGAGCAACGCTACTCGATTTGCATTGTCGGTTGCTGCATTTAATCGCATCAGTCAATACGATGGGGCCATCAGCGATTATTTGTCACGCATTCAAACCGATGGAACGCTTGACGAATTTCCAGGTCAAGCCAATAGACGTTTTATTAAATTACAAGATTTGCGTTATGGTGAAAATCCACATCAACAAGCGGCTTTTTACAGCGATGTATATCCTGTTGCGGGGTCGTTGGTTACTGCTAAACAATTGCAAGGCAAAGAACTTTCTTATAACAACATTGCAGATGCAGACGCGGCTTGGGAATGCGTCAAAAGTTTTGACACACCTGCGTGCGTGATCGTCAAGCACGCCAATCCGTGTGGCGTTGCATTGGGTGCGGATGCCTTGCAAGCCTATAATCAGGCTTTTAAAACCGACCCCACCTCTGCGTTTGGCGGCATCATAGCTTTTAATTGCGCAGTCAACCTTGAAGCCGCACAAGTGGTGAGCAAACAATTCGTTGAAGTTTTGATTGCACCATCTTACGACGATCAAGCATTGGAGTTACTCAAAGCCAAAGCCAACGTGCGTGTGTTAGTAATCGATTGGAAGTTGGGTTCGGTTGATGCATTGCATGGCAATGTCATTGACGTTAAACGCATCGGTTCGGGTTTGCTGATGCAAACCGCAGACAATCACGTTTTGAAATTATCGGATCTCAAAGTCGTGACACAAAAACAACCTACCTCGCAGCAAATGCAAGATCTGTTGTTTGCATGGAAAGTAGCTAAATATGTCAAGAGTAATGCGATTGTTTTTTGTGCCGATGGTATGACCATGGGCGTTGGTGCAGGGCAAATGAGTCGACTCGATTCTGCACGTATTGCAAGCATCAAAGCCGAGCATGCACAGTTGTCACTCAAAGGAACTGTAGTTGCAAGTGACGCATTTTTTCCGTTTAGAGATGGACTCGACGTTGTGGTGCAAGCGGGTGCGCAATGCGTGATTCAACCGGGCGGCTCGATGCGCGATCAAGAAGTGATTGATGCGGCCAACGAGCAAGGTGTTGCTATGGTGTTTACAGGTGTGCGCCACTTCAGGCATTGATTCAATAGATGGCGTATTTGATCTGAAAACTCACGCCACCATATAAACGATTCGGTAATGTAGGGATATAAGTAACGTTTAAGCCCCATTTTTTACCTTCAAATTTAGCAACAGGTAACAAGGCTGGAAACCAATTGCCATTAAATGCGTTGGGGTAACCGTCAAATCCACCCACCACAACACCTAATCGAGCCGACGCCACTTGTATTGGAGTCACGTACAAACCTAGGTAATGTGAGGTTTGATTTTCGCTGTTTTTAAAAATGCCACCTGTGAGCGAATACATTTCATTGTAAGTCCACTCAAGACCGAAACCTGTGTTTTCATTATTCAAGTTTCGATTTTGTTGGAAGTGATGTGTATAGGTGCCTAAATTAATCCAAAGATGATGAGGTGAGTCTTGCGATTGAGCGTTTGCACCAGTCGTTACAAAAAACAAACATCCCCATAAAAAAGGAAGAATCTTCATAGACTAGAAAACACATCAGCGGCGATTTGAATGGTTTCATCCAAATCAGCCATTGAATGCGCAGAGCTTACAAACCCTGCTTCATACAAAGCTGGTGCAATATAAACCCCTTTGTCTAAAAGACCGTGAAAGAGTAAATTAAATTTTGTAGAATCGCTTTTCATAACTTCAGTGTAGTTATGTGGCAATATGGGGAGAAGAAAAAATCCAAACATTCCGCCTTGACAATCGGAAGAAAAAGCAATGCCAGCTTTGTTGGCGGCTTTTTGTAAACTATCCACTAAATAACAGGTTTTTTTGGATAGTTCATCAAAAAATTCAGGCTTGCTGATTTCATGAAGCGTTGCCAAACCGCAAGCAGTGGCTACAGGATTGCCGCTCAGTGTGCCGGCTTGATACACAGGGCCCAAAGGCGCGAGTTGTTCCATCACAGCACGTTTACCGCCAAAAGCAGCCAAGGGCATTCCCCCGCCTATGACTTTGCCCAATACAGTGACATCGGGCTCGAACCCAGGAATGTGTTGCGCATAAATACTTTGTGCACTACCCAACGCCACGCGAAAACCCGTCATGACTTCATCAAAAACAAGTAATGCACCGTGTTGTGTGCACAACTCTCTGCATCGTTTCATGAATGGCACACTGGCACGCACAAAATTCATATTGCCTGCAATGGGTTCGATCATGATGCAAGCGATTTGACCGCTGTGCAATGTAAAAGCTTCTTCCAGTTGTGCGACATTGTTGTATTGCAAAACGATGGTGTCTTTGGCGACCTCAGTAGGCACACCCGCCGAAGTGGGATGTCCAAATGTTGCCAAACCAGAACCGGCTTTGACTAACAACGCATCGGCGTGTCCGTGATAACAGCCTTCAAACTTAATGAATTTTGTTTTGCCCGTTACACCACGGGCCAATCGCAAGGAGCTCATACCCGCTTCGGTACCAGAACTGACCAAACGAACCATATCCATCGATGGAACTTTTTCGATGATGGCTTCAACCAATTGCACTTCACGTTCGGTGGGTGCGCCAAATGAAAAGCCATCGAGTGCAGCTTTTTGAACGGCCTCTAAAACAGCAGGATGACCGTGACCCAAAATCATCGGTCCCCACGAACCGATGTAATCGATATAGCGTTGACCGTTGGCGTCCCAAAAATAAGCGCCTTGCGCGCGTTGAACAAAACGCGGTGTGCCACCGACTGCACGAAATGCACGAACAGGAGAATTGACTCCACCTGGAATCACTTGTCGTGCGCGATCAAAAAGGGTTTGATTCAAATCTGTCATGATGAAATAGGAGTTTAGTGTTTGACTTGATGGCCGTGAAGAGAAAAATCATCGGATGTCATCGGGCTTTCTGTTTCAATGACATCGTCGTGTTCGGATTGTGCCCAAAACATTCGATCGGGCACCACATGTCCCATACCTGGGCGAAAACCGTTGTCGAGGCATCCATCCAAATAGCCCAATGACTCGGCTGTTGCAGACTCTAAATCAGCGCCAACGGCCAATAAGCCCGCTAAGGACGCGCTGAGCGTATCGCCTGTCCCTGTAAACACCGCTTCGAATCGTTCGATTTCTTCGGAGACCAAAACCGTGTGAGGACTGGAGAGGGCATTTTCGATATGTTGTGCACCTTGTGGAATGCCTGTGACCAAGGTGTAGGGGACGCCCTTGTCTGCGGCCATTTTTGCAATGTCTCTGGGGGTTGGATTTTTATCGCTCGACCAATCGGGTAGTAACCAGCGCCACAAAGTGCTGTGGTTACCAATCAAAATAGTGGTTTGCGGCAAGATCAGTTCTTTGAATGCATCTAAATATTCATCGATGGCGTCTTCTTCCCACCACGAGAGACTGGGCATATAGGCAACAACAGGAACGTCGGGGTAGTCGGCGCAGGTTTCTGCAATGACCGATAAATTTTCGGGTGTGCCACAAAAACCAACCTTGATGACGCGAACGTTGATATCTTCAAGAACACAACGCGATTGTTCCGATACGATTTCTTCGTCCAAACTGATGTGATCAAAAATTTCTGCGGTGTCTCTAATCCAACAACCCGTGACAACGGGCAGGCTGTGAACACCCACCGACGCCAAAGCCATGGTGTCTGCGCTCAATCCGCCGCAACCGCTGGCATCGTGTTACAACTATAGAATGCAGTACATTCTATGCGAGCCTTTTGGCCCCCAATTGATTTAACCAACTCGAGAGAAAATTGTGACTAAAACTTGGATGTGCTTAATTTGTGGATGGATCTATGACGAGTCTGCGGGTTTGCCCGAAGAGGGAATTCCTGCAGGTACCCCGTGGGACCAAGTCCCCATGAACTGGGTTTGCCCCGAATGCGCAGCGCGCAAAGAAGATTTTGAAATGGTTGAAATTTAATTCGTTTTTTTAATAGAAGTACCATGAATGATACGCGACAAGTTGTTGAGCGCGAACTCTTGACTCAATTGCAAACTCAAGAGGCGCATTTGAGCGATGAGTCGTTACAAGTGTTGTTGCAGGCCTTGTTTTTAGAGCAAGCCGACGCCATCGTTCAACGTCTACGCTTGCATTTGGGTCAATATGTCTCAGGTGAAATTAAACAACCACCTTTGCAATGCAACAATGACGCCTATCAATTGGCACAGTTATCTGAAGAACGAACTTTGTATGGTTTAGCCGAAGTTGCACATGCCATGGTGAGCGCCTTGGATCGAGTGCAACATCCCAAAACCGAACATCGCCCTATTGCGCTTTTAAGAGGCGCAGAAGAAGTTGCTCGATTGCTGCATCAGTTTGCGGCTGGGTTCATCAAATCACCCCAGCAAAGTGTTCTTGACGATTTGCAATAAAGCTATTTATTTTTTTTAATGACTGCGTATCGCTCCAATGTTTTTGCTCGTGCAGTGGCGTGATCCACAATCGGCATCGGGTAATCTTTTCCAAGTTCTATACCGGCGGCTTTTAAATCAATCGGCTTGGCCAACCAAGGTGCATGAATGGCGTCATCAGACAGAGCCGACAACTGCGGCAAATAGCGTTTGATAAATTTGGCTTGTGCATCAAATTTTTCACTCTGACTTATGGGGTTAAAAATTCGAAAGTAAGGTTGTGCGTCACATCCACTTGAACTCGCCCATTGCCAGCCCCCGTTATTGGCAGCCAAATCAAAATCATTGAGGTGTTTTGCAAAATAAGCTTCGCCCCATCGCCAATCGATACCCAAATCTTTGACTAAAAAACTTGCAACAACCATTCGCAATCGATTGTGCATATAACCCGTTTGATTGATTTGCATCATCGACGCGTCAATCAATGGATAGCCCGTTTTTCCTTCGCACCATGCGTTAAATAATTTCTCTGCTATTTTGCCGTGCTCCCACACAATGGAGTTGTATTCGCGTTTGAATGCGCCGCTAACCACGTGCGGGTGATGAAATAAAATTTGGTGGTAGAAATCTCGCCAAATCAATTCAGATAACCAAGTTTGCGCACCTTCATCACATAGCATATGACTGGCGTGTGCCGCGCGTGCCAATTGCCTAATAGATATTGTTCCAAAACGCAAATGAACGCTCAAATAACTGGGCCCTTTGACGGCAGGAAAATTTCTGGTTTCTTCGTAGCGACTCATGCGTTTTAAAAATTCATTGAATAATTTTTTTGCGCCTTGACTGCCGCATGGAATTTGCAGTTGATCTAAATTTGTTTTTTCAAAACCAATTTCTTTTAAAGTGGGCACTTGTTTTTGAAAGGCCGTAGGTCTAGTTGCTAATTTTTTTGCAAAAGCGTCGATGGGGTGAGGTGCCAAGTCTGACTCTTGAACATATTTAAGCCATGTATTTTTGTAAGGCGTAAAGACGCCGTAGGGTTGGCGATTTTGAGTAAGGACTTCGGCTCTTTCAAAAATCACATGATCTTTGTAGGTATAAAACCCAACACCAATATTGGCCAGACCCCCTCTGACTTTGGCGTCTCGCGCCAATGCGTCGGGTTCGTCGTCGTGGTTGGTAAAAACAGCGACCACGCCCAGTTTTTTGGCTAATTGGGGGATGATGTCTAAAGCGTCGCCCACCATCACAATCAGGCCGCCAGCGGCTTGACCGCTCAATTTTTGAAGTTGCTGATCCAAGTCGACCAAGGACTCTCGAATGAATTCCACCCGACGGTCTTGGCGGGGCAGGGGATCGAGAATGGGCTTATCGAAAACAAAGACGCCATGAATCGAGTCACTGCGCTGAAGTGCTTGGCTCAAAGCAGCATTGTCTTGGGCGCGCAAATCGCGCCTGAACCACATTAAAGTGGCGGTAAAATGATTGGCGGAAGGAATTGACATGTTCGCCCTTAAAATCACGGCATGACCTCCGATTCTCTCCCAATCAACCTGGCGCATCATTTTTTGATCGCAATGCCAGGTCTTTCGGACGCGTCTTTCTCAAGAAGTGTCGTTTATATGTGCGAACACAGCGAGAGAGGTGCATTGGGGCTCATCATCAACAAACCCTCGGACATGAAACTCAGCGGCCTGTTTGATAAGGTGGAGTTGCCCTTGGGGCGATCCGACCTCACTGATTCGCCCGTGTTTCAAGGCGGGCCTGTGCACACCGAACGCGGTTTTGTATTGCACGAGGCCATCAAACCCGAAGGCCAATCTAGCAACGAATCGGTTTATGCATCGACCCTATCGATTCCAGGCGGCTTAGAGATGACCACGTCCAAAGATGTACTCGAGGCCATATCAACAGGAGCAGGTCCTCGTCGCGTGTTGGTCTCTTTGGGATATGCAGCTTGGGCGCAAGGTCAACTCGAATCTGAAATTGCAGAAAACAGTTGGCTCACCGTTGAGGCCGATTCCAAAGTTATTTTTGATACACCCATCGATCAACGTTACAGCAAAGCCTTGGCTTTATTAGGATTAGAGGCGTGGATGCTTTCACCCGATGCGGGGCACGCCTGATGGTTGCACTCATCAACACCGTTGATGCACGACTGCAATCTTTTTTGGCTTTTGATTTTGGAATAAAAAGAACGGGCGTGGCTTATGCCTCTCGTTTATTGGGTGAAGCCAAACCACAAGGCACGATCAAAGCGCAAGGCGATCAACGCTGGCCACTCATTGAAAAACACATTCGCAATTGGCAACCCGATGCACTCGTCGTCGGAGTTCCTTGTCATCCCGATGGCGCAGAGCATGAAACCACATTGCTCGCCAAAAAATTTGCAAGACAACTCGTTGGTCGCTTTAAGCTTCCAGTTTTTGAAGTTGACGAGCGTTACTCCACCACCGAAGCTCAATCCATGGGTGCAGATGATTTGGATAGCGCATCGGCTTGCATCATCCTCAATCAATTTTTAAGAGATATCAAGGCATGAACCCAGGCACACTTTCATTGGATGCAGAAGCTTTGTATACGCAACTCAAAACGCGCGTACAAACTTTGTTAACGCCGCAAACCCGATTGGTCGGTGTGATATCGGGTGGCGCATGGCTGGCCGAGCGTCTTCAAAAAGATCTCAACTTAAGTGGTGAAGCGGGTGCCATTTCATCGGCCATGCATCGCGATGATTTTGCGCAACGCGGATTATCAAACAGTAGACAAACAAAAATTCCATTCGATGTAAATAACGCCGATATTATTTTGCTTGACGATGTGCTCTATACAGGACGAACCTTGCGAGCAGTGATTAATGAATTGTTTGATTTTGGAAGGCCCGCCAAAGTTCAATTGGCGGTATTGGTCGATCGCGGTGGTCGCGAATTACCCGTGCAAGCGGATGTGACCGCCGCAACCATCACGCTACCCAAAACGCAATCGTTGGCGCTGGCGCGAGATCCAACGGGTCGTTTCCATTTTTCATTGGAGACTTGAGTTGCTGTACAAAAAAAATCCACAGTTAAATAAAAAAGGCGAACTCATCCATTTGTTATCCACAGAAGGATTGCCCAAAGACATCATCACGCATATTTTGGATGCCGCCAACAACTTTGTATCAGTCAACGACAGAGAAGTAAAAAAAGTTCCGCTGTTGCGCGGTAAAAGTGTTTTTAATTTATTTTTTGAAAACAGCACGCGAACACGCACCACGTTTGAAATTGCCGCCACACGTTTGAGTGCTGATGTGATCAATTTGGATATTGCACGCTCATCGGCGTCCAAAGGCGAGTCATTGTTAGATACCATTGCGAATCTCAGTGCAATGGCTGCTGATATTTTTGTGGTGAGACACGGTGAATCGGGCGCGCCTTATCTGATTGCGCAACACGTGGCGCCTCATGTGCATGTGATCAATGCGGGCGATGGTCGGCACGCGCACCCAACGCAAGGTTTGCTCGATATGTACACCATACGTCACTTTAAAGGTGACTTTGCTAATTTGCGCGTAGCCATTGTTGGCGATGTGTTGCACTCGCGTGTTGCACGATCTGATATTCATGCACTAACCACCTTGGGGTGTGCGGAGGTACGCGCCGTTGGACCTAAAACATTGGTGCCCTCCGATTTATCGCACATGGGTGTGCGAGTTTTTCATTCATTAGAAGAAGGCATTGCAGATTGCGACGTGGTCATCACATTGCGTTTACAAAATGAACGAATGACAGGCGCGATGCTGCCATCGGCACAAGAATATTTCAAAAGCTTTGGCCTCACGCAAGCCAAACTCAAATTTGCAAAGCCTGATGCGATCGTGATGCATCCAGGCCCCATCAACCGGGGTGTTGAAATTGATTCTTCTGTGGTGGACGGAGCGCAAAGTGTGATCTTGCCGCAAGTCACTTTTGGAATAGCGGTTCGAATGGCGGTGATGTCCATTGTTGCGGGGAATGAAGCATGAAGACTTTGATTCAAAATGGACGCGTGATTGATCCCTCCAGTGGTTTCGATCAAGTTTGCGATGTGGGTATCGATCACGGAAAAATTACTTTCATCGGTGCAAAACCCGAAGACTTTACGCCCAAAGAAATATTTGACGCCACCGATTGCATCGTTGCACCAGGTTTGGTTGATTTGTGTGCACGCTTGCGCGAACCTGGGTACGAGCACGAAGGCATGTTGCAATCTGAATTGAATGCGGCTGTTGTGGGTGGTGTTACTACATTGGTGTGTCCACCCGATACAGATCCTGTGTTGGATGAGCCAGCTTTGGTCGACATGCTCGCTTACAAAGCCGATCGACTTCATTTGGCGCGCGTGTTGCCATTGGGCGCGTTCACCAAAGGACTCAAAGGCGAAGAGCTCACAGAAATGCTCGAACTCACGCAAGCAGGATGTGTGGGTTTTGGTCAAGCCGATGTGGCATTGATCAACACACAAGTGATGCAAAGAGGTTTTCAATACGCCACCACGCATGGTTACAGTGTTTGGTTAAGGCCCCTCGAAGGATTTTTAGATCACGGGGTTGCAGCCAGTGGGCCTTTTGCTACACGATTGGGTTTGAGTGGTGTGCCTGTTGCTGCAGAAACCATTGCGCTCAATACCATTTTTGCGTTGATGCGAACCACTGGTGCACGCGTTCATGTGTGTCGCGTATCAAGCGCTGCAGGTGTTGATTTAATTCGTGAGGCCAAAGCCGAAGGCTTGTTGCTCACTTGTGATGTCAGTATCAATAGTTTGCATCTCACCGATATGGATATTGGATTTTTTGATAGCCGCGCGCGCGTTAATCCACCTTTGCGTCAACAACGCGATCGCGATGCCTTGCGCTTGGGTTTGGCTGACGGCACGATCGACGCATTAGTCTCGGATCACACACCCGTTGAGGGCGACGCCAAAGCATTGCCATTTGCACAAGCAGAGGCGGGTGCTACAGGTTTGGAATTGTTATTGAGTTTGTCAATCAAATGGGCCGCTGAACAAAAACTACCCATTTCGCGCGCGCTTGCTGTGATTAGCAACGAGCCTGCAAAAATTATTCAGAATTCCAAACAAGATTTATGTTCATTGGGTCAACTCACAGTGGGTGGTGTGGCCGATGTTTGCGTGTTTGATCCCAGCGTGCATTGGCAAGCCTTGCCTCAAAACATAAAGAGCCAAGGCAAGCACACGCCGTTTTCATTTGATCGAAGTGGTGTGATCTTGCCTGCCAAAGTCAAAGCCACGTGGGTCGGTGGTCATCTCGCATTCAATTCAAAAGTTTGAGATTCATGATGCGTTCATTACGCGCGTTGTGGCGCATTGCCAAAGTGTTTTTTTTTATTGCCCAAGGTTTGTGGATACAGCGCACGCAATTTAAAAAAATCAACGCATCACAAAAATATAATCACGTCAAAACTTGGTCCCAACGCATGTTGGGCGCGATGGGTATTGAAGTGAAGGTCACAGGACAACCGCCGCTTCAAGGTCCAATGTTGATTGTGAGTAATCATATTTCTTGGTTGGATATTTTGGTGATTCATGCGAGTGGGTTTTGTCGATTTGTATCCAAAGCAGAAATCAAACACTGGCCCGTTTTGGGCGCATTGGCGGATGATGCGGGTACTTTGTTTATTGAGCGTGAGTCTAGGCGCGACGCCTTGCGTGTGGTGCATCACATGGCGCAGGCATTGCAAGCGGGCGATGTGTTGGCGGTTTTTCCAGAAGGCACAACAGGGGACGGAATCCATATATTGCCGTTTCATGCCAATTTGTTGCAAGCAGCAATTGCGGTTCATGCGCCGATTCAACCCGTTGCCCTCAAATTTTTAGATCAACAAACGGGTGACGTGAGCCTGGCGCCCACTTACATTGGCGAAGAAACTTTGTTAACCTCAGTTTGGCGAACCCTGTGCGCGCCGCCGCTGCAGGTGAGTGTGCGATACGGACAACCCCAATCGGGGGAGGGTCTTGAGAGACGGGCTTGGGCAGAACAGTTGCAACAACAAGTGGTTCAACTTTATGTATCATCAAACCCATAGATTTATTTTTCACTTTCAGGAGACATCATGAAACGGACTATTCAATTGATTCTGGGTGTGGGCTTTGCGCTCGCCAGTGTGTTCGCATCTGCACAATCCAACCCTGCCCAGGTGCGCAGTTGGGCCGCAGGTTGCGCCAATTGCCACGGCACCAATGGTCAAGCACAACCCGGTATGGAGACGCTTGCGGGCGCCAATAAAGACGACACGATTCGCAAGATGTCAGACTTCAAAGCAGGTCGTCGCACGGCAACCATCATGCATCAATTGGCTAAAGGATATTCAGACGATGAAATCGTAGCCATTGCCACTTACTTTGCTTCACAAAAAAGATAAGGGAGATACCCAATGAAACGTCGTCAATTGATTCAATCGGCTTGGGCTGGTTCTGCAATAGGTATTACTGGCCTTTTTGGGGCTTGTGCCACTCCCATGTCGGGCCCCAAAGTGGTGGTGGTTGGTGGAGGTTATGGAGGAGCTACTGCGGCCAAATACGTGCGCATGTGGTCTGACTATGGCATACAAGTAACCTTGATCGAGCCCAATGCATCATTTGTTTCTTGCCCTATTTCTAATTTGGTGATTGGTGGCAGTAAAACCATTCAAGACATCACCACGCCTTATGAAAATTTGAGTAAACGTCATGGTGTGAGCGTGGTGCGTGATTTCGTCACGAGTATTGATCCCGACAAAAGAATCATTAAATTACAAAGTGGCTCCGAATTAACTTACGACCGATTAATTTTGTCGCCAGGTGTTGATTTTATGTATGACGATATCGCAGGCATGAACAAAGCGAGTGCCAAAGACAAAGTATTGCATTCGTGGAAAGCGGGCCCGCAAACCGTTGCCTTGCGTCAGCAATTGCAAGATATGCCTGATGGTGGCGTGTACGCACTGAGTATTCCATTGGCGCCTTATCGTTGCCCACCAGGGCCTTACGAGCGTGCGTGCCAAGTGGCGCATTACTTCAGCAAAGCCAAGCCCAAAAGCAAAGTCATCATCTTGGATGAAAACGACGACGTGACTTCCAAAGGGCCTTTGTTTAAAAAAGCATGGACCGATCGTTACAAAGGCATTATTGAATACAGGCCCAAACACAAAGTGGTGGATGTTGATGCAACAAGCAACACGCTCAAATTTGAATTTAACGACGATCTCAAAGCCAACGTGCTCAATTATTTGCCGCCGATGCGCGCGGGTGATATTGCAGTCAAAACAGGTTTGGCAACGGCTAACAAGCGTTGGTGCGAAGTTGACTTTTTAACTTTTGAGACCAAGGCCGCCAAAAACATTCATGTATTGGGCGACTCGATTCAAATTGCGCCCGCCATGCCTAAGTCTGGACACATGGCCAATCAACACGGTAAAACATGCGCAGCTGCGGTGGTTGCATTGCTCACTGGCAAAGAAGTAAACCCATTGCCCATCTACAACAACACTTGTTATAGTTTTGTGAGCGATACAGATGTTGTGCACGTTTCAAGCGTGCATCGTTACGATGCAGAGAAAAAAACCATGGTGACGGTTGCTGGTTCGGGCGGCGTATCAGCGGCGGCCAGCGAAATCGAGGGGCAATACGCCATGGCTTGGGCGCGCAACATTTGGGCCGATACATTGGCTTAATCTTTTAACGTACCCATTACAACACAAAGAAAAACCATGAATATTTTGATGCTCCATGGCATAAACCACGACATGTTTGGCAAACGCGATCCCGCTCAATACGGCACCATTACATTGGCGCAAATCAATGCCAATTTGCAACAACTTGGCAAAGAATTGGGCGCGCAAGTCGATTGCTATCAAACCAACTACGAAGGTGCGATGTGCGAGCGCATACACAAAGGCTTTTTGGATGGTGTGGACGCGGTGCTCATCAATGCTGGCGCATGGACGCATTACAGCTACGGCATACGCGATGCCTTAGCAATCCTGACCTGCCCTGTGATCGAAGTGCACATGTCTAATATTCATGCGCGCGAAGCATTCAGGCATGTTTCTGTTTTTGCAGAAATTATCAAAGGACAAATTTGTGGATTTGGTGAAGATAGCTATTTGTTGGCTTTGCGGGCTGCAGTGAATGCGGTTAAGCATGCAAAAAAATAATTTTTTTAATGACGGGTGTAAACACCAATAAAAAATTTTGATTTGAATGGAACTTGTTAAGTTTAAAAAGATACTAATGAAGGAGAGTAAATATTAATTTTTAAATTAAGGAGAATTTATATGAGTCAAGCTACTAATGTTATTTCCACAGATGCTAAAAGTAAGTAATATGAATTTACATATCAAGTTAACGAAAAAAAAGACTGGTAAGGTTCGGGTGGAGAGTGGGCAACAGAGTTTAGGGATAATCTGAACAAATTCCCAGGGAAGTTGAAATCTACTGATACACAACAAAGCAATATAGCTTACAAAAAATGGGATCAGGATACTGTAGAAGAGAGTAACTCCACTATGCCAACGAAAGTGTGGCAGTCTCATAACCAAGCTATATACCATTCAAGATAATAACTTCAAAAAGAATAACAATTTAACTTCCCATCCATACGATCCCAGCTCGGTTGAAAGAGATTCTGAAGGTAAGCCAATCGTGCCTGATTGCATGCAACGTGCTCTAAAGGACGTATTTGGAGAAAAGGAGAGTGCATCAAAGCCTTTTAAAGATTACTCAAAATGGAGGCCTGAATGGTATGTGTCTAATGGTTAAGGATAACTATGTAAAAACACTTCCAGTTGACAAGTATTGGAATCCGAATCAAGTCGACGATTTAAAAAATCCGATAGCTCCTGAGCTTATCGCTGCACATAATACGAAAGTAGAAGAAGCTAGAGGTGCCGAAACGAATGAAAAGTTAAAAGCTACAGGCAAGCCTGCACTGACAGATGCGGACAAATCAAATGGAAAACGAAATGAAACAACGGGTGCGCTTGCACTTGACGAGCAAACTTGGAAAATAACGTATAAAAAAGGTGGTAAGACGCATAAATTAGGAGCAGTAGATAAAGTAAAAGATACTGAATGGACTCCTGAACAGAAGATGCAGTTAGCTGGCGAAATTGTGGGAAGTGTTGGAAGTGTTGGTAGTCTTATTGGTATGTTTCTTAATTCGTTTGCCCCCTCAAGCAAATAGATAAATCAAGGCAAGCATTACTTGTTTAAATTTTGAAATCTTAATCCCCCGTATCAATCGCAATCTGCGTGCAGACTGATCGACAAATCGTGACCACGCTCTCGTTGATGATCCGATAATAAATCTGCACCCCGTTGCGGCGTTTATCCACAACGCCTGCGTCAAACAAGGTTTGTAAATGCTGAGACATATTGGGTTGCGTGGTGTCGATTTCGTTAAGTAACTCGGATACATTCTTTTCGCCATTACAAAGGCAGCTGATTATTTTTAGTCGCATCGGCGCCGACATCAATTTAAATAAATCGGCGGCCGATTCAAACACCGCATCTGAGTCATCTACCGAATCGGGAATGACTTTTTTGTATCGGATTGATAATTTGGTATTCATAGATGCCTATCGTTTTCCCTAGGTTTATAAGTTTTATTTGACTGTGTTCTTGACTTTCTCTTTATATCATAATGTAATTATATAAGTGATCACTTATTTATAGATGGCTCGATGCATTCACAAGGAGTTTGTTTGAAAAATGAAAGTGTCACAACGGGGCGATTAACAAAAGCCCCAGAAAATTTTTTAAAGCCTACGGATATTCAAACCGTGGTGCGCGAACACGCACAAGGGCGCAGGGGTTTTATTCAAGGTTTGTTTGCGTCTGCAGTTGCGGGTGCTGCAAGTGCCTCTGCGCTGGCACAAAATAATTCGGACAATGGCGATCCAAATATTTTAAATTTACCCGCGCATACAACAGGCCTTGGGCAAAGCGTGGTAACCGATGGTTATGGCAAACCATCAAGCTACGAAGTCAATATACAAAGACGTCAAAGCCCGGGCCTCACGCCCACCAATCAAGCTTCTGTTTCGTTTGCGCCTTTGCAATCCTTGTTTGGCATCGTCACTCCCAGTGGTTTGCACTTTGAGCGACACCACCAAGGCTGGTGGGACATCGATCCAAGCAAACATCGTTTGATGATCAATGGCATGGTCAAGTCTGCAAAAGTTTTTAATATGGACGAGATCATGCGACTGCCCAGCGCGTCGCGTTTTTATTTTATTGAGTGTGGCGCTAATACGGCGGTTGAATGGCGCAATGTGGCTGTACCCACTGTGCAATACACGCATGGTATGTTGTCGTGTAGCGAGTTCACGGGCGTGCCGCTTGTTACTTTGCTTGAAATGGCTGGTGCTGATTTAAAAAAAGCAAAATTTATTTTGGCCGAAGGCGCTGATGGCTCGTCGATGACACGCACCATTCCTATGAGTATGGTGACATCAGGAGAGGTGTTGGTCGCTTATGGTCAAAACGGTGAAATGCTTAGACCTGAAAACGGTTATCCGCTTCGATTGGTAGTGCCTGGTGTGCAAGGTGTCAGTTGGATTAAGTATTTGCGTCGCATCGAAGTGGGTGATATGCCCTATGCAAGTAAAGACGAGGCCGTTCATTACATAGATTTAATGCCCGATGGTTTGCATCGCCAATACACCAGCATTCAAGAATGCAAAAGCGTGATTACTACGCCCTCGGGAGGACAAGTGTTGCTCGATCGCGGGTTTTATAACGTGAGTGGTTTGGCATGGTCAGGTCGCGGAAAAATCAAACGCGTGGACGTGTCGCTCGATGGTGGACGCAATTGGCGCGCTGCACGATTAGAAACACCTGTGTTGGATAAATGCTTAACGCGATTTAATTTGGATTGGATATGGGACGGCAAACCTACTCTTTTGCAAAGTCGCGCGCTTGACGACACTGGGTATGTACAACCCACCTATCAACAACTGAGGAAGGTGCGGGGTACGCGCTCCATTTATCACAACAATGCGATTCAATCGTGGTTGGTGCAAGAAGACGGTGAGGTGAAAAATGTTCAACTGTCTTAAATATTTTTTAACAATTGCGTGTGTGATGTGTATTTCTATCGATATAACTGCACAACCAACGACACCCGTGCAACGATTTGTTGGCATCGGACGAGATGCAACACCCGCAGAAGTCAAAGCTTGGGATATTGATGTCAGACCTGATTTTGAAGGATTGCCCAAAGGCTCTGGAAGCGTGAAATTGGGTCAAGAAATTTGGGAATCCAAATGCGCCACTTGTCATGGCATCTTTGGTGAGTCCAATGAAGTGTTTAATCCGTTGATTGGTGGAACGACGCAACAAGATATTCAAACAGGTAAAGTAGCAAATCTAAAAAACACAGAATACCCCAGTCGCAGCACCATCATGCGTGTTGCTACTTTGTCTACGCTATGGGATTACATCAATCGTGCGATGCCTTGGAATCAACCCAAGTCACTCAGTGTGCAAGAAGTATATGCAGTGACGGGTTATATGTTGCATTTGGCAGATATTATTCCTGGCGAATTTGTTTTGTCCAATGACAATATCAACGATGTTCAAAAAAAGATGCCCAACAGAAATGGCATGACGACACAACACGCCAAGTGGCCAGGAACTGAATTCAATCCCATCATTGGACCCGATACACAAAATGTGGCGTGTATTAAAAATTGTGCGCCTGAGCCACGCATTACTTCTTTTTTGCCAGACTTTGCGCGCAACGCGCACGGTAATTTACAAGAGCAAAATCGAGGGGTTGGACCGCAAAGAGGTCTCAATACCTTGGTGTCCAAAGGCTCGGCATTGCCCATTTCGGTTGTATCGACATCAGATGCAAACAAGCCGACTGAAAAATCGCTCAATCAAATGGCCATGGCCTTGTTTGCCAAGCACGGCTGTGCAGTTTGTCATGGCATGGACAAAAAAATCGTGGGCCCTAGCATCTCGGATATAACTAAAAAGCATGCCAATCAGGCTGACTATTTAACTGCGAAAATACGCGCTGGAGGTTCTGGCGTCTGGGGCAATATTTCCATGCCAGCTCAAAGCTTACCCCTTGCTGATGCAAAATCCATTGGACAATGGATTGCGCAAGGCGCAGGCCGATAATTTCAAACATCGTCATTTAATAAGAGGAGTTATTTATGCAAACCCGTCGAAAGGTACTTCATCAAAGCGCTGTGCTTGCAAGCCTATTGGCCAGCACTGGTTTCTTTCCGCAATTTGCGCATGCGGCATTTAACAAATCGGCATTCGAATCCAAAACCGTTGCCGACGCCGTCAAGGCCATTGGAGGCGGTGCCATTGCAGAGAGCAAAGACATCACACTCACTGCGCCCGATATCGCAGAAAACGGTGCTGTTGTGCCTTTGGGTGTCAGTACAGGTTTAAGTGGTGTGAAACATTTGCTTTTGTTGGTAGAAAAAAATCCCAATGTTTTGGTGGCTCTTTTTAATACCAACGATGCAGTTGAATCGAATTTCATCACCCGTTCCAAAATGGGTCAATCTTCAGACGTGTACGCGGTGGCCATCATGAATGACGGCAAAGCTTTGTATAGCAAAAAAGAAGTCAAAGTCACCTTGGGTGGTTGCGGGGGTTAATCAACTTATTTTTTAAAATTTAATTCAGGAGTACATCATGGCAGATCCCATGCGCATTCGTGCACAAGCAAGTGGTGACAAAGCAATCGTTCGTGTGTTGATGAGTCACGAGATGGAATCGGGTCAACGCCGCGATTCCGCAGGAAAAATTGTTCCTGCATGGCATATTCAAGAAATCACGGCATCTCACAACGGCAAGGTAGTGATGACGGCAGAATGGGGCCCCGCAGTTTCTAAAAATCCATTTTTGCAATTCAACGTCAAGGGTGCAAAAGCGGGTGACAAAATTTCTATCAATTGGAAAGACAACAAAGGCGATAGCAGAACCGACGAAGCCACGGTGAGTTGATCGATAACAACAAGGACGACCATGAAAAAAATATCTGCCCTGCTCAGTGCTTTGTTGCTTTTGGCAACACCGATTGCAATGGCGCAAAAAACCGCCAGTCAAGGGATTGATGAATACCGTGCGATGCTGCAAGACGGTAATCCCGCTGATTTGTTTGAGGCCAAAGGTGAGGATCTTTGGAGGCAAAAACGCGGACCCAAAAATGTAAGTTTAGAAAAATGTGATTTGGGTAAAGGTGCAGGCGTCGTCAAAGGTGTGTTTGTGGAATTGCCCAAATATTTTGCCGATACCAATCGTGTGCAAGATTTGGAGTCGCGTTTGCTCACCTGCATGGAAACATTGCAAGGATTGAGTGCAGCCGAAATTGCAAAAACACCTTTTGGTCGGGGTGAGCAAAACAACGTCACGGCATTGGCCACTTGGATTGCTGCAGAGTCCAAAGGCATGCGATTTGATTTGTCGCAATCGCATCCGCAAGAGCGTGTGTTTTATGAAGTGGGCAAGCGATTGTTTTTTCAACGTGGCGGTACGCATGATTTTTCTTGTGCATCGTGTCACGGCGAAGAGGGCAAACGCATTCGCTTGCAAGACTTGCCCATGCTCACCAAAAATCCAGGCGACGGTTTGGGATTTGCTGCATGGCCTGCTTATCGCGTCTCCAATGGACAAATGTGGGGCATGCAACAACGACTCAACGATTGTTATCGCCAACAGCGATTTCCATTTCCTGGTTTTGCCAGTGATGCAACGATTGCATTGAGTTCCTATTTGGGCGTTAACGCCAAAGGCGCGGCGTCGATTGCGCCCGCCATCAAGCGTTAATGAGGAGATAAAAAAATGAATATTAAAAATACTTTTCTGATGGCTTGCGGTGCAGTGCTTGTTTCGGGTTGTGCGATGGGCCCAAGCGTGGCTGAACTCAATCAACTCACCGATCAAATCATCAAGACATCTTTTAGAACCGAGACGATAGCCAAAGTGGAGCGCGTCACACAGCTTGATGAAACCAATCGTGCGTGCAGTGAGGCCGATGCTTTGGGTAAACCTTTGGACGAGAACACGACCAAAGCGATTGAAGCAGCCAATTTCAAAACGATTCAATGGCCCAGCGACGGGAAATTTATTGGAGATTGGAAATTGGGCGAACAAATTGCGCAAAGTGGTCGAGGACTGACATGGACCGACGACGATAAAGCGGCTAATGGCGGCAACTGTTACAACTGCCACCAGATTGACAAAAAAGAAATCTCATACGGCACGATTGGTCCGAGTCTTTTAAATTATGGAAAAATTCGTGGCATCACCGACACTTCAAGTGCATCTGCAAAACCTATTGTTGAATACACATGGGGAAAAATTTGGAACTCTAAAGCTTACAACGCTTGCTCAAACATGCCTCGCGCAGGACACATGGGCATACTGACGCAAGATCAGGTGCGACACATTGTGGGATTGCTACTCGATCCCAAATCGCCCGTTAATCAATAAACAACAACCCAATCGATTGATTGGGTTGTTTTGAATCATGAATTTCACCAAACGCGAATTAATCCAAGCACTTGGCGCGGGTGCGATGGCGGGTATGAATTTGGGCGCGTTTGCGCAAGCGTCGAGCGACAAAGCCAATGCAGGTTTGTACAACATTGAAACCTTTGGTAATGTTTCTTTTTTGCATATGACCGATTGTCATGCGCAACTATTACCTGTTCATTTCAGAGAGCCCAGCATCAACTTGGGTGTGGGATCGATGAAAGGTCAATTGCCTCATTTGGTGGGTGAGCATTTATTAAATGTTGCCAAGATAAGACCCAACACTGCGCAATCACATGCATTAACGTCGCTGCATTTTGAAACCGCTGCTAAACGTTACGGCAAACTCGGCGGCTTTGCGCATTTGGCAACGTTGGTAAAGCAACTCAAAGCGAGTCGTCCTCACGCATTGTTACTCGATGGTGGCGATACATGGCAAGGCTCGGCCACAAGTTTGTGGACAAAGGGCCAAGACATGGTCGACGCTGCGTTGTTGTTGGGTGTGGATGTGATGACGGGACATTGGGAATTTACGCTTGGCATGTCGCGCGTCAAAGAAATTGTTGAAAAAGATTTTTCAGGCAAGATTGATTTTTTAGCGCAAAACATCAAGACATTGGATTTTGGCGATCCTGTTTTTAAACCCTATCTATTGAAAGAAATGAATGGCGTGTTGTGCGCCATTATTGGACAAGCATTTCCGTACACGCCCATTGCGAACCCGCGTTATATGGTGGCCGATTGGGAGTTTGGTATTCAAGAGCCGCACATGCAGCAAATGGTCGATGAGGTGAGGCAAAAAGGCGCGCAAGTGGTTGTATTGCTGAGTCACAACGGAATGGACGTAGATCTTAAAATGGCTTCGCGCGTGCGTGGCATCGATGCGATATTGGGTGGACATACACACGATGGAATGCCTGTTGCAACAGTGGTTGCTAATGCGGGTGGACAAACTATTGTGACCAATGCGGGATCCAACGGAAAGTTTTTGGGCGTGTTGGATTTTCAGGTGACAAATAAACGTGTGGTTGATTTCCGATACAAACTGTTGCCCGTGTTTGCCAATATGTTGCCCGCTGATCGAGAGATGCAAACATTGATTGAAAAAATTCGTGCACCTTACGAAACGAAGTTAATAGAAAAACTCGCAGTGACCGAAGGTTTGTTGTATCGACGAGGAAACTTTAATGGTTCAGGCGATCAATTGTTGGTTGATGCGTTGATGGACGTGCAAAACGCAGAGATTGCTTTCTCGCCAGGATTTAGGTGGGGTACGAGTTTGTTGGCGGGTCAATCGATTACGCGTGAATGGTTGATGGATATGACGGCCACGACATATTCGTATGCAACGCTCACCGAGATGACGGGCGAGACGATTAAAAATATCTTAGAAGACGTGGCTGACAATCTTTTTAATCCCGATCCCTATTACCAACAAGGTGGCGACATGGTTCGTGTGGGTGGTTTGCAATACAGCATCAACCCCCTTGAAAAAATGGGTAAGCGCATTGATCCCATGATGCTCAAAGGCAAACCCTTGCAAGCCGACAAAAAATACAAAGTGGCAGGTTGGGCGCCCGTGGCGCAAGAGGCGAGCACCCAGGGCAACCCGCCTGTTTGGGAGTTGGTAGAGAAATGGCTACGTGCGCAGGGTGGGGTGGTGAAGCCTCGACGCATCAATCAACCCGTATTAACTGGGGGTTTGCCCAATCAGGGGTTTGCACGCCTGTGATTCGTTGTTAAAATCGATTCACTGGGGGTAACGTTCGATGACGACTGGCAGTGTTGCAGGTGTTACATTAAAAACCGACTTATCGTCGGCGAATATGACTGCCCAAGTCGCTGCCCAACCCGCTGTTTATGCTGGCAAATTATTTCAGCAACCCGCAGGTCGTGCCAAAGGCATTCGCGAAGATCTCCAAAAGCCCAAACCCGATTTATTGGCAGAACTCAAGGCACAAGAAGTTCAGTTGGCGCAACGTGCCAAACAAGCGGCCGATGTATCGTCATTGGATATCACTTACAACAAACAAGAAGCGGTGTTGTCAGTCAAAGTAAAAAACGAATTGTCAGGCAATCTGGTTCGTGAATTGCATTACAAAGATTACAAGGCTATGGCTTATACCAGTCATGGTTACAAGGGATCGTACGTCGACCTTGCAGCCTAAGCGATAAACAATGCCACTTAATTGATATAGTGCTCAATCGGGAAAATACCGCTCAGTGAGTCATGGTTATTGGTGTAATTGATGGTTGTTGAATGCGAAGTGGAGTCTTGAGCCGATTGCACAATATCTTGAATGATTTGTTGGGCCGTTAATCCTTTGTGCGTGGACTCCAAAATAGCAGCTTCAGCAGCAACATAAGCGCTGGCCATTGACGTTCCGTTCCAATACATCAATTGATTGTTTAAACCAAAACTTTTGATCGAGGCACCTTCGGCGTCTACAAAATTAAAAGCATAGTCGCTTCCTGCACGATTTGAAAAAGAAGCAATTGAATCGTCGTTGCTGTTTGTGGCGCCCACAGCAATCACGTTGGGTAAGAGTTGAGCGTAATACGCAGGATAAGACACAGTGGCTTGCGCGCTGTTGCCCGATGAAACCACGACGACAACGTCGTGTGCATTAGCGTATTCAACGGCTTCAAAAATAGCTGCATCCGATGAACTTTTTTGGAGAGATAAATTGATGACGTCGGCGCCATGATCCACTGCGTACCGAATGGCTTGGCTCACGTGAGCCGCTGTTGCGTTGCCGTGCGAATCTAATGCCTTTAACACCATTAACTCAGCACCGTATGCCCCACCAACTACTCTACCGCTAGTTTGAGGGCCAGCAGCCAAGAGTGAAGATGTTGCAGTGCCGTGGCCGTTGTCGTCTTGTACATTGCTGTTGTTGGCGATGAAGTTCCAGCTTTGGTTGCTTAAATGGATATTATTTAAAAGAGCGGTATTGTTTAAGTCAATACCTGTATCGATATTGGCAATCACAACACCTTGGCCTGTGTATCCCTTGGCCCAGGCCTGATCAAAACCCATGTTGTGTGTAGGTGTTGAATCTTGCGTAGACGAGTCGTCTGAAACTGAATCGCCAATGATTGCTGACAAAGCGTCACCCACATGAATTTTCCCCCATCCACTGTCTGCACTCCAATCGGAGTTGCTGGAGTTGAAGGCGGATTGAAAGGGTGAAACGATGGGTTGTGTATTGATTGAAATTGCTTGAATCGGTGCTGACGCTTCTTGATCGACTGCAGTAGAGGGAGTGACTTCAAAGTTGAAGTAGTCGGTTTGTGTAAACAACGTGAGATCTTGCACTGCTGCAAAAATATTTGCTTCGCTTGTTTTGCTTGTGTTGCTTATATTGGAGTTGGTCGCGCCTACTGAATCGATGAGATTGAATAAATCGAAACTTTGTGCAGGGTTTTGGGTGCTTGTTGATTCAAGCGTTTGCAAACTATCGACCGTTTGGTCAGCAGTGATTGAGTAGTCGACTGGTGCTGTGTGTGTAAACGCTGCATCGCTTGTTTGCATTGAATGCACAGTTGTGGGTGTTTCAATCAATTTGAGCGCTGCAAATGCATTGGCGTTGCTTCGTCCTCTTTGATTGGAAGCAGAATCTAAAAAACTTTGAGTTTTGAATTCACTGTTTTGCATGATCATCCTTTGCAGCTTGCAATAAAGAGTGAAGTTGAACAAATGAGTGGTGAAAAAGTAGCTGGAGTTAGCGTTGATGGCTGCGGTGCTCCGCTGTTTTTGTTTTCTTTATTAGGTCTTGCTTGCGCAATCCGTAACTTTACAATTAGTGCAGATCCGGTGCACCAAGAAGTTGCACAGGCTTGCCGCGATTATCCTGAGATGGTTTCTGGTCCCGGACGTCTTGCAACACGGATGATGCAGAACATCCCAGGGTTGTTTATGAAAGATGGCGCAGAGGCTGTAAACGTTGCCTCCCTTGCAGATGGGCGCACATTGGCAATCAAGATTAGTGATGGCACTGCGCGCGCTATGCCGGCAATAACAGCTGCTGCTTTAGCAAAGTTTGGTATTGATGCCCACGAAGTGCCGGTTAAT